>DAIPXW010000229.1:0-4536 GCA_036783075.1 Candidatus Dormiibacterota bacterium
CCCGCGGGACCCCCTCCTCTCCTCGGCCGCGCTGGGCGGCGCTTGGAATGCAGTGTCTGGTGTCGGCCGGAGTAAATCCGGCCTAAGGCTCCACCAGGTAACGCGGGTGAGGACAGTTGTCCTCCCCCGCGGGACCCCCTCCTCTCCTCGGCCACGCTGGGCGGCGATAGGAAGTGCGGGGTCTGGTGACGGCCGGAGTAAATCCGGCCTTAAGCTCCACCAGGCAATTGACTAAAAAAGATTCAGAGGTCCCGGTTTGGGAGGAACCCTTTCGGGGCGCGTTTGGTGACCCCTCGACCCTTGCCCTCTCCGGCGTCGAGCGCATGCGCCGGACCACACGGGGAGACGGCCCACCGCCCCCGATTCATCACCTGACCGGACTGCGACCGGTCGAGGCCGGGTTCGGCAACTCGACGTTTTCCATGCCGGTGACGCCCTGGCTGCTGACCACCGTGCCCGGCCTCATCACAGGAGGCGTGATCGCCTTCCTCGCAGACGGCCCGCTCGGTACGGCGATCATGACCGTCCTACCGCCGCTTGGCTACATGACCACGTCGGACCTCTCGATAAGCTTCCTCCAGCCGGGCACGCTGGAGAGCGGCACCCTCGTGGGCCGGGCTCGGATGATCCATGGCGGCAAGTCGGTCGCGCTGTCGGAGGTGACCGTCGAGGACACGCTCGGCCGCCTGCTCGCCCACGGGACGTCGCGTGGCTTTCTGCTCTCGGTGCCGAGCGCGCCGCCGCCTTCGGATCCAACCGACCCCCCTGTGTACGCGACGCCGGATCCGTACCTGCGCCGGCCGGTCAAGGGCCGGCCGATTCCTCAAGAAGAATGGGACCGGACATCCGGCCTCGAAGCCATGCGCAGGTGCGTCGACGAGCCCGCGACGGCGCCTCCGATCCAGCACCTGACGGGATTGCGTCCGATCGAGGCCCTCGAAGGCCGGTGCTCGTTCGTCCTCCCGGCAAGCCCGTGGCTTGCATCACCGCAGCCGATCATCTACGGAGGTGCGATCGCGCTGCTTGCCGACGCAGCGCTCTCGGGCGCGGTGATGACCATCAACCCGGCGGGCGGCTCGTTCGCGCCGCTCGACCTCAAGGTGAACTATCTGCGCCCCGTCATACCGGACGGGGGCCTCATGACGGCCCGCGCCTTCGTGGCTCACCGCGGACGCACCATGGCCGTGGCCACCGCCGAGCTGTTCAACGAGGACGGCAAGCGCATCGCGCTCGCGACCTCGAGCGCTATGCTGCTGCCCGGCCGGCCCTGGAGCGAGGTCGCGAGACTGGGGGAACGCGAGGCCGCCGACCCCACCTGATCAGGTCCTGCTCTAGCAGCCCAGCAGTCGCGCGATGAGCTTCCGCTGCACCTCTGAGGTGCCTTCGCCGATCTCGTTGATCTTCACGTCCCGCCAGTAGCGGGCGACGGGGTAGTCCTCCATGAAGCCGTAGCCACCATGGATCTGCACCGCCTGGTCCGCGGCGCGCTTGGACGTCTCGGACGCGTAGAGCTTGGCCATGGCCGCCAGCATGCGGGCCTCGTCGGTCGTCTTGGACCCCGCATCCATGTAAGCGGTTGCGGCCCTGTAAACCATCGTCCGCGCGAGCTCCGTCTCCATCGCCATGTCGGCGAGCTTGAACTGGATCGACTGGTGCTTGGAGATCGGGACTCCGAACGTCCGCCGCTCCTTCGCGTAAGCCAGCGACGCGTCGAGGCATGCCTGCGCCAGGCCGACCGACAAAGCCGCGATCGCGATGCGACCGCCCATCAGAGTGTGGAGGAACTGCCGGTAGCCTCCCCCCTGCGCGCCGAGAAGGTTCTCCTTCGGCACCGCGCAGTCGTCGAAGCTAAGCGGATGGGTGTCGGAGGAATGCCAGCCCAGCTTCCGATATGACTCGAGCACGTGGTACCCGAGCGTGCCGGTCGGGATCATGATCGCGCTGATCTCAGGCCGACCTCCACTCGTCTTGCCCGTCACCGCCGTTACGGTCACCCCCGCCGAGATCTCAGTGCCGCAGTTGGTGATGAACTGCTTGGAACCGTTGACCACCCAGGTTCCATCGCGGACCTCCGCGCGCGTCTTGGTTGCGCCGGCGTCGGATCCCGCTTCCGGCTCGGTCAGGCCGAATGACCACATCTTGCGTCCTGACAGCAGGTCCGGCAGCCAGCGCTCCTTCTGCTCTTTGGTCCCGAAGTCGTGGATTGGCGCCGCACCCAGGCAGACGGCCGCTTCGAGCGTGATGCCCACGCCCGTGTCGGCCCGCGAGATCTCCTCGATGGCAAGGCACAGGGACAGGAAGTCGGCACCCGCTCCGCCGTACTCCTCGGGGAACGGGAGGCCGAAAAGGCCGAGCTCGCCCATCTGCCGCACCACGTCGTAGCCGAACGCGTGGTTCCGGTCGAGCTCTTCCGCGGCCGGCGCCACCACCTCCCGGGCGAAGTCCCTGCATGTGTCGCGGATCGCCTGCTGCTCGGCTGTTAGGTCGAAATTCACGTCCTCATCCTTGCACGGCCGGGCCGGTTGCCGGATAGCATCCCGCGCGTGGACCCGTACTCCGAAGGCGTGCGGATCGCATCGCTGCTCACCGACCTTGATGGGCCGAACGTCAATCCGGCCTGCCGGACGCGCCTCTACACGCACGGACGGCGGACCGAACGCGCGCTGCTGCTGCTGCACGGCTTCACCAACTGCCCGCAGCAGTTCGACGCCCTGGGCCGGCGGTTTCATGAGCAGGGCTGGAACGTCCTGATCCCGCGCTATCCGCGGCACGGCTACACCGACCGCCTCACCACGACGATCTCCGAGCTTCGTGCCGAGCATCTGCTGGCGCTCGCAAACCGATCTGCCGAATCCGTGCACGGTCTAGGGGAGCATGTGACGGTGGCCGGCCACTCGCTCGGCGGCACGCTCGCCGCCCACCTCGCTCAGGCAGCGGACCACGTCGACCGCGCCGTTCTGATCGCGCCCGCATTCGGGCTGAAGCGCGTCCCCGGTCCGATCTACCCCGCACTGAGCCGGCTCACGAACATGCTGCCCAACCTGTACATCTGGTGGGACTCGAAGCTCAAGGATCGACTGCCACCCTCCTATGGGTACCCGCGCTTTTCGACGCACGCATACGCAGCTCTGCTCGAAGTTTCCTCCGGCGTCGTAAGGGCTGCGCAGTCGGTGAAACCCAGAACGAGGGAGATCGCCGTGGTCACCAACGCGAACGAGCCAGCGCTGGAGAATCGCTTCACCTACGACCTGGTCGACTCGTGGCGCGCGCACGGCGCGCACGTGACCACGCACGAGTTTCCGCGTTCGGCGCGTCTCCCCCACGACCTCATCGACCCCGGCAACGCCGACCAGAACATCGAGCTCGTCTACCCGGTGGTGACGCGCCTCATCTCGGGCGGCTGAAGCCGGCGGACCATCTCGAACTCAGGCTTGGGGTCCGGCATCAACGCGCCCGTCCTGACGAACCCGTTCCTCTCGTAGAGCCTTTCGGCGTGGTCGTTGCCCTCCGCCACCCAGAGAAAAACCTGGTCGTAGCCGGCCTTGAAGGCCCATTTGACGACCGTGGCGACAAGCAGGTCGCCGACTCCGCGGCCACGTGCCTCCGGGGCGACCCAAAGCGACGTCAGCGCGGCCGCGCCCGGGTAGCTCCCGTCGCCGCCGGCGGCAAGGCCCACCGCGCGACCGTCCAGCTCGACCACGAAACGGGTTCGCGCGACGACGTTGGCCCTCCACTGAGCCTCGGTGAGCTCTTTCTCGATCTCCCATTTCGATCCGAACGCGTAGGGCGCCTCGGACAGGGCGGAAAGCCGGAGCTCGCGAAAGATCGTCCAGTCGTCCTGAAGAAGTTGCTTAGTTTCCGAGGACGAAGACCTTCAGCACCCAGCTCAGAAGGACGGCGGTGCCCACCCCGATGCCAAGCGCGCGCCACTGGTCGCGGGTGAGCCTGGGGGTCCACGTGCGGCCGCTCACGGCTCCGAACGCAAGGCCTCCGATGCCAGCGAACGTGCCTGCGAAAAGCGCCGGCCCGAGCGGGTACAGCCGGACGGCATCGGCGATGTCGCCCTGCCACATGTACGCGAACGAGCGAGTGCCGCCGCAGAAAGGACAAGGGTGCCCGGTGATGTAGTAGAACGGGCACGGCGGCGCGCTCAGATGCGCCGCGTGCAGGACGAAGAAGATCCGCGTGTAAACGAGCCACAGCAGCAGGCCACCGAGGATCGCGACGTCGCGGATCCGGTCGGCCGCCACCGCACGGGTCAGCGAGAGCGGAAGCGCGGTCACCTGAGCAACCCTACGATCTGGTCGGTCGTCTCGGCGACCGCGACGCCCGCTTTGCGGAACGCCTCTTCCTTGCTCTTTGCGGTGCCCCTGTTGCCGGAGATGATCGCCCCGGCGTGACCCATCCGCTTGCCTTCGGGCGCTGTGCGGCCCGAGATGAAAGCGACGGTCTTGAGCCGGCTACCGCGAGCCAGCAGCTCAGCCGCGTGCTCCTCGTCGCTCCCACCGATCTCACCGATGACGACGAGATGGGTGG
>DAIPXW010000230.1:0-4518 GCA_036783075.1 Candidatus Dormiibacterota bacterium
CGTCAGCGTGAAAACGAAAGTCTGGAGCTGGTTGACGCCGGCCAGCGCAACGCTCATCGGAATGCTTGCGGAGATCGTCCAGCCGAGATCGGGGATGGGCGAGTAGGCGCTCATACGGGAAACGCCATTGATGCTCACCTGCGTCAGGGAGCTGTGTCCCGCGAGCGCGCGTGCCACACCGGGAACGTTCTTGGTTGAGACCAGGCTCGTCGGCGGCGCGCCCGGCGCGGCGAGGATGGTGCCGCGCTGGTCGGTGACCGTCAGGTCGATTCCCTGCGATGAGGCGAGGTTGGACACCAGCTGCTGGATGGCGTCCAGGCGGTAGCCGACGAGCAGAAGCGCCAGGACCTGGCCGGTCGGGCTGATAATCGGGGATGCGATGCCGACCACCAGCGGGTGTCCTGGGAGCACGGTCGCATAAGCCTCCGACACATACGTGTAGTCGGTCCGCATCGCCCCCTGGTACCAATCGCGATATCGATAATCACCGCCGATCACCGCCGGGTTGTCCGGTGCGATGAAGCGCTGACCGCCGGCAGGGTCGATGAAGGACGCGAACTGGATCCCCACCACAGCCTTCTGTAGATCTGCGAGGACGGGGACGATGTCCTGCGCCTTGTAGTGGGCGTATACGCCGTCGGCCGCGCCGGCCGTCAGCGTCGGCCCACGGGCGTAGGCGCCGACCAGGTCGGCCAACCCGAGCACCTGCCTCTGCACGTACGCGGCTCCGATACCGCTCATCCCGCTCAGCCGGGCCTGCGCCGTGGAGGTCACCGTTCGGCTCGCTATTTCGACGCTGAAGTAGGCGAACAGCATCAAAGGGGCGAGCGCCAGCAGCGCAAATCCGGCGATGATGCGGCTCGGGCGTTGACCGCCGGCCCGAATCAGCCAGGATCGACGTTTGCGGGGTTGCGTCGCTTGGTGGGCGCCGTTTGACGAAGCAAGGGCGCCAGCGCCGATCACTCCTGTTTTGTACGGTGAGCGCGGCTGGATGTCGCCTACCAAACTCGCGGTGGGGCTTCCCATGCGTTCGCATGGTCAGAGGGGCCTCTCGCCGGGCCGTGGCGGGACGGTCGGCCCTCGCCTTGCGCCTTTGTACGGGGCCAGGATGACGCAGGAGGTAAGACATGAACACACTCGTCGTCTACGAGTCCCAGTTCGGCAACACGAAGAAGGTGGCCGAGGCCATCGGGAAGGCGTTCGAGAGCGCCGGACCGGTTCGCGTGGTCGGCACCGACGGCTTTGAGCCCTCGTTCATCGCCGGCGTCGACCTGCTGCTGATCGGGGGCCCAACCCAGGCGCACGGCATGACCCGGTCGATGGGCACGTTCCTCGACGACCTGGAAGCGAAGCCGGCCGGGATCGCAGCGGCAGCCTTCGACACCCGGATCAAAGGCCCGGTCTTCCTGTGGGGTACCGCCGCCAGGGACATCTCCGCCAAGCTCCGGGGAGCCGGTTTCAACCTGGTCGGGCCTCCCGAGAGCTTTCTCGTCAACCTGGCCAAGCAGCCGGAGCTGTACGAGGGCGAGATCGAGAAGGCCGTGTCGTGGGCGTCAGAGCTTCGCGGACGCGTCGAGGCGGGACAGCTCGCGGCGGTTTGAGGACTCTGGAATGGTCATGCCGCCTCGGGCGGTATGACTGTTCCATGAGCACCTCGTTCGGAGAGTTCAACAAAGGCCTGATCGCGGACCTTCGCGCCCACGGCGGCAAGGCAACGTCCGGACCGTTCCAGGGTCGCGACGTGCTGATTCTCACCACCAGGGGTGCGAAATCCGGTGAGGCGCGGGAGAACCCGCTGGTTTACACGCGCGACGGCAGCCACTTCGTCATCGTCGCGTCCAAGGGGGGCGCCCCGACCCACCCCTCGTGGTTCCACAACGTCGTGGCTCACCCCGACGTGACCATCGAGGTGGGCGGCGAGAAGTTCAAGGCAAAGGCCCACGTGCCGGATGGCGACGAGTACGAGCGCCTCTACAAGCAGCACGCGGACATCAACCCGACCTTCTACGAGTACCGCAAGAGGACCTCCCGCAAGATCCCCGTGGTTGTCCTGGAGAAGATCGACTAGCCTGCGGACATGCATTTCGTCCTCGTGCACGGCGCCTACCACGGCGCCTGGTGCTGGGACCCGCTGCGTGCCGAGCTGGAGCTGGCCGGGCACACGTCCAGCGCCCCTGACCTGCCGTGCGAAGACCCCGACGCGGGCGCGGAGCGGTACGCGGACGAGGTGCTGCATTCGATACCCAGGTCGTCGGACGGGGTGGTCGTGGTCGGTCATTCCCTTGCCGGCCTGACCATTCCACTCGTCGCCGAGAGAGCGCGCACCCTCATGACGGTCTACCTGTGCGCGCTGGTCCCGGTGCCGGGGCTGAGCTTCGACGCCCAGCACGCCGACATGGCGACCGGGTTCGAGCCTTCGGAACGGGCCCGCGACGAAGCGGATGGGAGCGCATCGTGGCCGGAAGCCGGGGCGATCGAGGTCTTCTACCACGATTGCGATCCTCAGCTGGCGAAAGACGCCGCCCGCCGCCTGCGGAGGCAGCACTGGCGGGTGACGGAGGAGGTCACCCCCTTGCGGCGTCGCCCCGTGGTCCGCTCCGCATACGTCTTTTGCGCCGGCGACCGGATCGTGTCACCGCGGTACAGCCGTCGAGCCGCGACCGAGCTCCTTGGTGTCGAGCCCCTGGAGATGCCGGGCGGACACTCGCCGTTCCTGTCCCGCCCGCGCGACCTGGCCGGCGTTCTCGCGCAAGTCGCCTCAGCCGCAAACGAGCCTGCCCACGGCTGACCGGACCGTTTCGCTGCGCCAGCTGAACCGCTGGACGCTCGCTCGCCAGCTCCTGCTCGAACGCGCGGACATGGACGCGGTTTCGGCCATCGAGAGGCTCGCCGGGATGCAGGCCCAGTACTCGCCCTCGCCGTACATCGGGCTGTGGTCGCGCGTGCGCGATTTCAAGCGTGCGGAGCTCGAGGAGGCCCTCGCCGCTCATCGCGTCTTCAAGGCCACGCTGATGCGCGGCACCCTGCACCTCGTCAGCGCGCGGCAGTTCGACCTGTACCGCCTTGCGTCGAGGTTTCCGCGCCACGTGTGGTCGGAGGGCCCGCGCCAGCTTGCCGAGCGCGGAATCGACGTCGACGCCTTGCGTGAGGAGATCCTGTCCGCTCTTGACGTCCGGGCCCTCAAGAAGCCCGAGCTGGAGAAGGCGTTTCGCCACCGTATCCCGGCCGACCTTCCGGACTGGGTGGCTTTCAGCGTCGTGGTCTCGGTCGGAGCGGCGATCAACCACCACGAGGACGCCCGCTTCGGACACTTCGCCGGGAGCCGCTACCGGCGAGCGCCTCTGCCCGAGGCGGACCCCGCGGTCGCGATGAGAGCCGTCCTCGCCGCGTATCTCGCCGCGTTCGGCCCGGCGACCCGGGCCGACATCGCGCAGTGGCTCGGGCGCTCCGTGAGCCTGTTTGCGGACGCGCTCGACTCACTCGACCTGGTGAGCTTCAAGGCCGAGGACGGGCGCAAGCTCCTCGATCTGCGGCGGGCGCCCCGCCCCGATTCCGGCGTGGCGGCGCCCGTGCGATTCCTGCCCAAGTGGGACAACCTCTTGCTCGCTTACGAGCGCAGGGAGCGAGTCCTTCCAGACGCGATCCGCAAGACCGTGATTCGAAAGAACGGCGACGTGCTGCCGACCTTCCTGGTCGATGGCATGGTTGCAGGGTCGTGGGAGGCGCCGCTCAAAGGCCGCGCGAGGATGTCCCTGGCCCCTCTCACCGCGATCTCGGCCGCCAGGCGCCGGGCCGTCGAACGGGAGGGCGAAGCGCTGCTGGCATGGCTGCGTCCCGACAGCGCCGCCCACGAGGTCGTCTGGAAGCCCGTCTAAGCCGCCGAAACGGCGCGCAAACGGGGTAACCTTCGGCGGTGCCCGACCTGAACCACCTCTGGCAGCGGTTCCTGCTGGCGAGCTCTTTGTTGATAGGCCTTGTCATCGGCGCCGCGGCGACAGTCTTCGGCTACAGCAACCTGACCACTGTAGATGTCAGGTGGTCCGTTCTCCACATCGACGGCGTGCCTCTGTGGACCGTGGCGGTGGTGCCCCTGGCTATCGTCCTGGTGGCCGGAACGCTCTACCACTGGACGGACAGCTTTCATCACTTCACGGAGCACATGCGGCACCGGCGCCGTGTCCACGAGCTCGAGGCCGAGGTGGCATCCCTGAGAGCGCACATGGACCAGGTGCTCGAGATGCCTGACCAGTCCACCTCGAAGCTTCCCCGCAAGCCGATCACGGCCGAGCCGCTGCCGGCCGCCGCTGAAACACCCTTTGAGACGGCCACCCCGGCCCTTCCGGAGCCCGACCTCGACAAGGTCTCACCGGCGGCCGACGGCGACTCGAGGAACGCCGGCCGCAAGGCTTCCCGCTCAAAGCGCGCGACGCTCACGGTGGCCGGCGAGCCGGCCGAACACGCCATCGCGACCACGAACGGCGGCGGGACCGAGACGCCCGCAGTCGAGCCCGTCGCAGA
>DAIPXW010000231.1:0-4472 GCA_036783075.1 Candidatus Dormiibacterota bacterium
GGGCGCCGAGGTCGCCGGCTGGCTGGCGGCGGCGCTCGCGGTCTGCTGGTCGGCCAGGGCTTTCGCCTTGCTTTCCAGCGATGCCGCCAGGCTCAGCTCGGCCGCGGCCTGGGCGGCGGCAACAGAGCATTGAGGGTCCTGGGAGGCCTGGGCCTGGTGGCATTCGGCGGAGCGCTGGTACGTGGCGATCCAGACCGACGGGCTGGGGCTGCCCGTGAGCAGCGTGGCCGCGCCGGCGCTCGCCCCGGCGATGCAGAGCGCACCGACGGCGACCGCCACCAACAACCTCGAGGCGGCCTGCGCAGCGAGTGCGGACTTGAATGACATCGCGGGTTTCCTCCTTCGTCTCGCCCGGTCCGGGCGGCATCACTGGATAAGGACGCACGAGATGCGGGAAGTCGGAAGTGCTCGCCTTCGTCGTCCCTCACCCTGACCCTGCGCGCCAGGCGCGAGGAGGAAGGGACTTACTGATCGCTCCCTTGCAGGGAGAGGGGGACGCGGGAGGGGCTTCCGACTTTGGGCTTGTCAAGCGTCTGTATTGATGTGGAAACCTCAGAGGGCGGATTCGAGCAGGTCCTCGCCAGGCGGCTCCGGGACGAGCTCGATGCGCTCCACGTCGCGGCCCCGGAGGCGCGGCCGCGGCCCGTGCGCGGCATGCGGCTGGCGTTTGGGTCCGCCGCCGCAATCGCGGTGGGCGCGGCCCTGCTCCTCGGGACCGTCGCGGTTTTTGCATCCGGCAGCCCCGATCCTCGTGTGTGGCTCAGGCAAGCCCAGCACTCCTTAGGCGTTCCGATGGTGGGGGAGCACTCGCCGATGACCGTCCAGAGCTCTCCGGAGACGTCCCCTGAGCCGTCTGACTCGCACTCGGCATCCGGCGGTGAGCACGAGTCGCCCACACCGGCCGGGACCGAGCGTGAGTCACCCGAGCCGTACCGCCCGGAGGCGTCGCAGTCGCCTGAGTCCGGCGCGGGCAGCCGAGCTTCGCCGGGGGACGGATGACCGGAGGCGGCTGGACCTGATGCGGGCGCTGGAAGGGGTTGGCGCCTGGACGGACGGGGCGCCCGGGCTCGCGCCGGCCGGACGCGCCGCGTCCATTCAATACACGCCCGGCGACACGGCCGACTTCGACCGCCTTTACCGGAACAGCTTCGCCCGGGTCGTGCGCACCCTGGCCGGCATCGTCGGGTCGGTCGAGGCCGCCGAGGACTGCGCGCAGGAGGCCTTCACGCGCGCCTACGCGGCCTGGCCGCAATGGGGAGGTGAGGTGCCGGCGGAAGCCTGGCTCCACCGGATCGCGTTCAACACGGCGATCTCTCACCGGCGGCGAGAGCAGGTCCGGGCGCTGCCGTCGCTGCTCTGGCGCCTCGGCACCCCACGCCACGAGCCGGACCCGACCGCCGCCGCTGCTCAGTCTGGAGCGGTGCTCCCCGAGCTGCGGCGCCTGCCGCCCAAGCAGGCGGCAGCGGTCGTCCTGCGCTTCTACCACGGCTACACGAACCGCGAGATCGCGGGGGCTCTGGGCGTCTCCGAGCGCACGGTCGGGCAGAGGATCGCCGACGCCGTGACCACGCTTCGCGCCCGACTCAAAGACGTCTAGCCCCGAAGCGGCTCCGGAAATCGGGGCTTAGACTCACCGGCATCGCAACTCAAGCGCTGCCGCCGGCGGATCTGCTCCCCGTCGGTCGCCGCGCCAACTCCGCATACCGCGCGGTCCGGCTCATCGCTGTTCCCCTCTTGCGGCTCTCCTTCCGGTTCCAGGTGGAAGGCAGAGAGAACATCCCGCGGACGGGCAACTACATCGTTATCGCGAACCACCTCAACTGGCTCGATGAGTTCACGCTGCTGCTCCTCTTCCCGGTCGAACCTCGCCTGCATTTCCTGGCCGACCCCACGATCCTGGTGACGCGGAGATTCCAGTGGTGGCTCATCCGGACCACCGGCGGCTACGTCCCGGTGGTGCGCGACAAGCGTGGCGACCGGACGCTCTTCGAGCACGTCGACCGATGCCTCGAGGTCGGCGGCGCGGTCGCGATCTTTCCGGAAGGCAACTACGGGCCCGGCGAGGGCGAGCTCATGCCGTTCAAGAAAGGCTTCGCCCATTTCGCCCTCAAGTCGGGGGTGCCGGTCGTGCCGGTGGCCCTGTCCGGGACCAAGGACCTGTGGTTCCGAAAGCGGATCGGGGTCGTCATCGGCACGGCGCTGCCTGCTACAGGCACGGACGCAGCCGCTCTGACGGAGCTTGCCTTTCAGCGCGTGGAGGCGATGATGCCGGCGTACGTGGAGGCGCCGGGCAAAAAGCCGCTGCGCCGATTTCTGACCAACCTCTTCTGACTGAGCTCTACCTGGTCGCGCGATTGCGCAGCGCCGGCCTGGCGGCACTAAGGCTACTCAGAGTCGCCGCCCTTCTGGTAAGGTGCGGTCTTCCCGTTCCTGAGCGGTCCTCCCAGACGTCATCGCTCCGAGCTCAGGCCTGAAACAGCGCCCCAGGGGTAGGGCGAGTCCAAGGAGGAGCGAAAGGGTTTGCTGCCGCTGTTTCGGGCGGTTCTGGTATGGGTGGTGATCCTGGCGGGGGTTCTCATGCCCCGCCTCGACCCTCCGGCCACCCATGCGACCGCGGTCGCGGTTACGCAGCTCAGCGCCTTCGACCGCCTCTCCGTGGTGCGCCAGACCAGGGACCAGCGCATCCGGGCCGCCCAGGCGGCGCAGGTGAACTCCTGGTCCCAGGAGCTTCAGCAGGGGCTCGCCGACTACCAGGCCCAGCAGGCCAGGCTGGCCGCGGCCCAGGCCCAGGCCGCCCGGTTCGCGGCCCTCAGCAACCACCCGCCCCCGCCGGCCAACATCGCGCAGGACATCACCGCCGCCTTCAGCCCTCTGGGTCCCCGCGCGGTCCAGTGGGCGATGAACGTCGCCTACTGCGAGTCGAGATATCACCCGAACTCCGTGAACTCCACCAGCGGGGCTTCGGGGTTGTTCCAGTTCCTACCTAGCACCTGGGGAGGCACCCCATGGGCGAGCCAGTCGCCGTTCGATCCCGCCGCGAACGCCATGGCGGCGGCCTGGCTGTACTCGCACTACGGACCCGGACGGTGGACCTGCCAGGGCTGACCGGGCGCGACTACTCCCCGTTGACCTCGGCTGAGACCGCGATCTCCAGCTGGTAGATGGGCTGGGGCCAGTCGGCGCCCTTGAGGACCATCGGCTCGAAGTCCGCCACGCCGTAACCCGCTGGTAAGAGCAACCGCGTCGTCTCGGACATGAGCACCCTTGCGGGCCGGATCTTCGACAGGTAGGAGCTGTTGTTGACCGGCACCCCGATCAGGGTGAACTCCATGCGGTCCTTGGAGCCCACATGACCCGCCACGACGTCGCCGGTGTCCAGCCCCATCCCGACCGAGATCGCCGGGTGGCCGGCGTCGACCAGCTCCCGGTTGAGCCGGTCGATCTCTTTCACCATCGCGTGCGCAGTCTTCAATGCCTGCGACGCGTGATCCTTCATCGGGTTGGGCGCTCCGAAGACGACGAGCATGCCGTCGCCCTGGAACTTGTCGATGTTGCCGCCGTGGGCGAGCACGACCGTGATCATCCGCGCGAAGTACTCGTTGAGGAAGCGCACCAGCGCTTCGGCGTCCATCCTCTGCGCCAGCGCGGAGAAGCCGGCGATGTCCGAGTTGAGCATCGTCACCTGGCGGCGCTCGCCAAGCAGGAACATCGTCGTCCGATCGGAACGCGCAAGCACGTAGTCGGTCACCTGCTTGTTGACGTGCAGCTCGAAGAGCTCGCGCAGAAATTCCGAGCGCTCGTACTGCCGGGCGTTGTCGATGGCGATCGCGGCGAGGTCGGAGATCGCCTGCAGGAACTCCTTGTCCGTCTCCTCGAAGATCGAGGCCTGGAACGGGTTGTCGACGTAAACGGCTCCGATGACCTTGCCTTTGGTCATCAACGGCACGGCGATGATCGAGCGCAGGTTCTGCAGGATGACCGACTGCTGGCCTTTGAACCGGTCGTCCAGGCTCGCATCGGTCGAGACCACGGCCTGCCCGGTCCTCACCACCTGTTCGATCACGGTTCGCGACCCGAGGAACTCCCTGGCCTTCTCGGGGTCGGCCGCGCCTCCGGACATCTGCACCGAGAGCGTGTTCGTGACCGGATCGACCAGCACGATGAAACCCCGTGCCGCCTTCATCAGGGTGATCACGCGGTCCATCACCTTGGCGAGCACGACGTCGAGCTCCAGGGAGGAGCTCAGGTCGCGCGCGAGCTCGTAGAGCAGGTGATCGCGCATGCCGAAATCGACTTCGCGGGCCAAGGGCACGGAAAGTCTAACGAACGAGATCCGGGTTTCCCGCTCCCGCGGCGAGGGTCAGGGTCAGGGTGAGGGGCCGGTAGACTCGATTCCCTATGTCCCCCGAAGGTTCGTCCGCGCCCGGCGTCGAAGCCCTGCTGGCGCGCCTGAACCCGCCCCAGCGGGAGGC
>DAIPXW010000232.1:0-4427 GCA_036783075.1 Candidatus Dormiibacterota bacterium
CCGACGTCGGCCTTCTTGGCCTCGACCTGGGACCTGACTCCGGCTGCGGACTCAACAGTGTTGAACTTGAGGTCCACGGCCGACCCCGCGATAGCCCGAAGAGCGGCCGGCAGCTCGGTCGCGTCGGCGCTGGCGATTGCCACCGTCACCGACGGCTTCTGGACCGCCGGCATGGCCACGTTGTAGATGAGTCCAAGCCCAAGCGGCGTCAAGAGCGCGATCAGGATTCTCCCGTCGCGAATCGCATCCTTCAGGTCTTTGAGCGCGATGGTCACGATGATCCGTGGGTGCATGACAGACCCCTATAGCGCGCGCCCGGCCAGGGCGATGAACACGTCTTCCAGGGTTCCTTCCTGCGAATGAACCGTCAGCAACTTGCCGTCACGCATCCAGGCGGCCATGCGCGCTGCGTCCTCGACGCTGTTGAGCGCGATGGTGGTCTCGGAGCGGTCTTCGAGGAGCACCTTTGCTGTGCGTTGGCCGTAACGAAGCTTCAGCTCCCGAGGGGTGTCGAGGGCGACGATTTTGCCGTGCGCCAGGAAAGCCACGCGATCAGATAGTTCGTCCGCCTCCTCCATGTAATGCGTCGTGAGGAACACGGTCGTCCCCGCTCGGCTGAGATCCTTGATCAGGGTGCGAACGTCCTTGGCTGAAGCCGGATCAAGCCCGGCCGTCGGTTCGTCGAGAAACAGGACCTCCGGCTGGTTGACCAGCGCGCGGGCGATCAGAAGTCGCTGCTTCATGCCGCCCGAGTAAGTCTTGACCCTGCGGCCGGCCACCTCGGTCATGCCGACGACCCGCATCAACTCGGCAACGCGCGCGGGCGGCGCGCCATAGAGCCTGGCGAAGAAGGTGAGGTTGTCACGACCCGACATCCGCTCGTAGAGGTTCTGGTCCTGCGAGACGAGGTTGATTCGGGGCTTGATGCCCTCTGGCTGGGCAGTACAGCTGAACCCGGCGACGCTGGCGCTTCCTGAGCTGGGCCTGGTGCGGCAGGTGAGCATCCGGATGGTGGTGGTCTTGCCCGCGCCGTTGTGGCCCAGAAGACTGAAGATCTCACCTCGCGCAACAGAGAAGCTGATGCCGTCGACGGCTTTGACAGAGCCGTAGTGCTTGGCAAGTGCCTCGGCCGCGATCATCGGCGTCGAGTCTTGAGGCCGGGTGCTTGTCCTTGGTTTGGTCAGCTCGGCCAGAGCAATCACGTATAGGAATGTCCAACGCGACGCTCGCTGCCAAAAGGGCCAACCGGCCCTGGGCCTGGAGGCGGAATGTCCTGGCCGCGGCTGCTGCCGGGTGGTGCGCTGTCTCGGATTCAGATCTGGCGGTGCGCGAGGACTGGATGCGTCCTGCTCGCCCAGCTCATGCACCCTGCTCGACCGGCTTTCTGTGCCCTTCAGTGGTCGTCTGTGGCCGGTTGTCGGGTGCTTGTCGTCTTCGCGGGCAGGAGGCGCATGACTTCAGCCGCAACGGCATCAAGCGGCCGGGTGTTTCCCTCGGCGCGGCACAGGATGAGCGCACCTTCCATGCCGGCCACCGTCGCCAGGGCTATCGGCACGGCACGATCGGCCGGGACGCCGGCCGCCTCGAGTTGTTCGGCGAGCAGGGCGATCCAAGATCGGAAGGTGGTGCGGACGACGTCGATCAGGCCCGGATTGCCGGCAGTGGTATCGATCGCGACGCCGGCGACCACGCAGCCGGAGGCACCGTCTGACGTGCGCACCACCTGACGCCACATCTCGATGAACCAGCTCAGCACCTCGGAGGGAGTGGTCGCCGGGCAGGTGCGTTGGTGGGCGAGCACGCGCTGCGAGGTCCACCGGATCGCGTCCTCGGCAAGCTGTGCCTTCCCCGCCGGGAAGTGGTGGTAGATCGAGCCACGCGGCGCACCACTGTCGGCCAGCACATCAGAGAACGACGTGGCGCTAACGCCGCGCGTGCTGATGAGGGAGGCGGCGCTCCGCACCATGCTCGCCCGGCTGTCTTTGGTCATGCCTATCCCCTTGACTATGACGATCGTCATAAGTTACGCTGGCGCCCGCGCTATGACGGCCATCATAACCACCGGGAGGAGAACGCCATGCCGATGATCGACGTTTACGCAGCCGAGGGAACGTTCAGCGAAAAACACGCGCTTGCCAAAGACCTCGCCGCTGCAGTGATGCGATGGGAGAAGGTCCCCGACATCTCCCTGTTCCGCAACAACACCGCCGCGTTCATCCACGACCTGCCGCCCGACTCTTTTTCCAACGTCGCCGGTGACAGCAACTACGTCCGCGTGCAGGTCCTCACCCCGATCGGCGTCCTCGATCGCGACAAGCAGCTCGGCGTGGTCAGAGACCTGACCGACATCGTTGCGGCCGCCGCCGGCGACCCGACGCTGACCGAGCGCACGTGGGTTCTGATCAGCGAGTCACCAGAGGGTGGTTGGGGCATCAACGGGCACGCGAACACCGGCGCCGACATCGTGGCGGCCGCTCGTGCCGAGCTCACAAGGATCGCTGCGGAGAAGTCGGACCTTAAGTAGCTGCGGACGCATCGACACGCCTCTGCCTAGCGGGGATCCGGAAGCATCACGTCGCGCACCAAAGCGGCCAGGTCTCCGCATGCGGAGATGAATTGGCGGAGCGTGCGGACCGTCGGGGCAAACGAGTCGAACTCCTCCACAGCAAGGCCGTTCGCGGAGTAGGCGCGGCCGAAGTCCGGGAAGTGGGCGAGGAGCTGATCGACGGTCCCGGGGTCGACCGGATCGTCAATGCGCGGGCGGACCTCGATGTCACTTGCGTTGAAGCGCCTCTGCCAGGCGGCAGGCGGCGAGATCACCGCGTCCGCCCCGATGAGCTCACTCCAGTGCATGTGGTTTCGGAACGCCGCCGAGAGCAACCGAAGCCTGTAACCGCGCTCTCGAAAGACGCGATAGGTCTTCTTGAACACCGCGACGCCGGCCCACTCGACGATGCCAGGATCGACGGAGATCTCGCGTCTCTCGAGCAGGACCTTCAACCAATCGTCGAGGCGGCCGACCATGATGGTGCAGACCGGACCCATCGACTTGATGTCCTTGCCCTCGCTTTCACGCCGGCGCAGGCCTTTTTCGACGGCTTCGGCGACGGCGATGCATTGGGGCAGCGTGAAGCAGACCGTGGCGTTGACGCTGAGGCCTCGATAGGTCGCCTCTTCGATCGCTGGGATGCCGGCGGCCGTAGCCGGGATCTTCACGATCACGTTCGGCGCGAGCGCGCCGAAGGCCATCGCGTTCCCGAGGATCGCCTCGGCGTCCCGGAAGTACCTCGGGTCTGTCTGTATCGAGAGGCGGCCGTTGCGGCCGCCATGGACCGCGAATGCGGGTTCGAGGAGCCTTGCCGCCTTGACCGACATCTCTTCCACCAGCTTCCAGCCGATCTGGTCTTCGGTCGCATGGGGGAGCTCGCGAAGCAGCGCTTCGATGCGAGGTCGCCACGCTGAGATGTCCTTTTTAAGGATCCCCACCGCGATGACGGGGTTGCAGGTGGCTCCAACCGCGCCATTTTCGATCGAGTACTCGAGCTCTTCGATGTCCGCCGAGTCGTTCCACAGGCACGTCGGCGTCGTCTGCGTCATCTGGTGGAGACGGCTCTTGTAGGTGGCGGTCGGGGCGGGCCCCATCGCTTCGCTCTTCACGTCAAGCCTCCAGCTGCCAGCGGTGGTCGGGATCGGTGGTGACAACCCACCGCCGGTGCGGTCCGGCCATCACGTTCAGGTAGTAGAGGTCGTAGCCGGGGCCCGCTGAGACGGGGTGGTAGCCGCGCGGTACGAGCACTACGTCGCCGTCACGCACTCTGAGTGCTTCGTCGACGGAGCGATCGTCGGTGTACACGAGCTGCATCGCGAAACCTTCGGGACGCCTCGTCCGGTGGTAGTAGGTCTCTTCCAGGAGGCTTTCGCGCGGCAGGTCGTCGGTGTCGTGCTTGTGTGGAGGGTAGCTCGACCAGTTGCCGCCGGGCGTGAGCACCTCGGTCACGAGAAGTGATTCGGCCGGCCTGTCCTCCATCAGAAGATTGTGAATTGTCCGCATCGTCACGCCGGAGCCGCGGGTGAAGGGTCGAATCTCGGATGCACGAACCACCACCGGGTGGACTCCGCGGGTCGCTTGGGCCCAGCAAAGGGCGATCTCGCAGGTCTCGCTCGTCGCGGTCGCGGTCAGCCGGCCGCCGGGTGGGACGTAGATCGAATCGGGAGGACCGTCGAAAACGGACGCTCGCGAGCCGACATCGGTCCACCTGTCCTCACCAAACGTGAAATCGGCTCGGCCGGAGAGCATTACGGCCAGGGCCTCGCGACCGGAGGTGTCACATGCGACCTGTGCCCCGTGTTGGAGGCGGTAGACGTCGAAACCGACGTACGACCAGCGCGCGAGAGCCGGCGTGACCGACAGCAACCGGCCGTCAGTG
>DAIPXW010000233.1:0-4421 GCA_036783075.1 Candidatus Dormiibacterota bacterium
GGCGAAGCCGGGCCTACCTGCCACGCGTTACAAGTAGCAACCCGGCCCGTTTTGGGTTACAGTCACAGTTACGTGCACAGGGGGCGCCCGCCAGGGTTGCCCCTTCAGTTTTTCTATGATGAGTTTGTGACTCCCAGCCTGACGCCTTGGCGCGCCCTCGCCGGCGCGGTCGTGGCGCTGATGGCTGTCACCGCTTGCAACTCGGGGCCCGCCCTCACGCAGGGACCCAAGCTGGCCAAGGACCAGACGCTGCGAGTGCTGCTGGAGGACCAACCGGCCTCGCTCGATCCGGGCCAGACGCAGTATTCATATGAGACGGCTGTCCTCCGCGTCATATCGGAACCGCTCCTGAAGCCGGCCGCCGACCTGTCCGGCGTGCTGCCGGCCGCGGCGCTGAGCTATGACGTCACCGGCGGGGGCACCGTCTACACCTTCCATCTGCGCACCACCGCGCAGTACTGGGACGGCGTTCCGGTGCGGGCGCAGGACTTCGTCTACGCCTGGCAGCGACTGATCGACCCACGGCTCGCCGCGCCGAACGAGGTCTTTTTCGCGAGCTCCGTCCTCAACGGGGACAAGGTCTCGCTCATGGACCCCCAGCGCGACGCCGCGAGCATCGATGTCGCGCTCGCGACCCTTGGCTTGAGAGCGGTCGACGACTACACCTTCCAGGTCACCCTGTCGAAGCCCGACCCCGCGTTCATCTGGCTTGCGGCCATGCCGGCGTCGGCGCCGCTCCGCCAGGACGTGGTGAAGAAGTACGGCGACAAGTGGGCGTCCAGCCCTGACTCGCTGCTCACCAACGGTCCTTTCAAAGTGAGCGAGATCGTGGCCGGCGACCACATCACAGCGGTGCCGAACCCCCACTACTGGGGCGGCAAGCCGACGCTGACCTCGATCCAGTTCACAGTGGTGAACGACGGCGCCGCCGCCCTGGCCCTGTATCGGGGCGGGCGCCTGGACGAGGTCTCGGTGCAGCCGGCCCAGGCTGCGGAGGTGGCCGGCGACGCCGGACTTGGCAAGGAGCTGGTCAAGACGCCGGACCTGACCGTCTTCTGGCTGGTCTTCCGAACCAACTCCCTGATGACCAGCAACCCGAAGCTCAGGCGGGCGATCGCCGAGGCGATCGATCGGGACGCATTCGTCGCGCAGGTGTTCTCGGGCCAAGGCTTGCCGGCCGACACGTTCATCCCCACGGGCATGCACGGCTACGCGGCGGGCCTGTCCGACCAGAAGTTCGATGTCGCGCAGGCGCGGGCGCAGCTTGCCGCGTCCGGATACACCGCAGCGCAGCTTTCCGCGTTGAAGTTCTCCTACGACCAGTCGTCGGACTTCGGCAAGGCGACGGCCAAGTTCGTGCACGACCAGCTGCAGGCCAACCTGGGCGTCAACATCACGCTGCAGGCGCTTGACGCGAACACGCTGAGCCTTCACCTGGGCAGCGGCGACTTTCAGATCGCGGGTCCGATGGGCTGGACCGCCGACTACCCCGACCCCGCCGACTGGTTCGGCGTCTTCCTCACGACGAGCTCGGACAACGTCGCGTTCTACCAGAACCCGCAGTACGACAACTTCGTACGGGCGGCACGGTACGACCTCGTGCCGGCGCGGCGCGATCAGGAGTACCTGCAGGCCCAGCAGATGCTGGTGGCGGACGCGCCGGTGGTTTTCCTTGCGCAGAGCGTAAGCTGGCACCTGGTGCAGCCCTACGTGCGGGGGATCACCTCGTCGCCGGTCGAGGAGTGGCCCGGCGCGCTGTTTCCGCTTCATCTGTCGATCGCGCCGCACTGAACCCGAGCTCCACCCCGAACGCCCGTTCGGCTCGGCGCGGCCTACGCAACTTGACAGTGCGTACACGGGGGCAAGAGAATTCGTAGTAGCCGCGAGGCTGTGTGAGTAAGACCTGCTGCCGGCGCACTCTCGCCCCGGACCCCGGGAAGAAGGCCGCAGGATAAGTCTGAGAGGTAAGACGCGTATGCAATTAGGTACCCGCATCCGGGCGATCGCGCTCGCGAGCGCAGGGTTGTTCGTAGTCGCCGCGTGTGGCGGCTCGAGCGGCACGCCGAGCGCCAACCTGGCGTCGCCGGACAAGCAGATCCTGCGCGTCAACGACGGCACCGAGCCGAACAGCTACGACCCAACACAGGAGACGTACACGTATGAGGCCGGCGTAGGCCGCAACGTGTTCGAGCCGCTCCTCAAGCCGAACGCCAGCCTGACCGATGTTCAGCCGGCGGCGGCCAAGAGCTACGACGTCTCGTCAGACGGATTGACCTACACGTTCCACCTGCAGCCGAATGCCAAGTGGAGCGACGGCCAGCCCGTGACCGCAAGTGACTGGGTCTACGGATACCAGCACCTACTCAACCCCGCTCTCGCGGCGGGATACGTCGACCCGTTCTTCGACGGCACGATCGCGGGCGCGCAGGGATACGGCAGCGTTGACGTGTCCAGCGCAAGCGCAATCGACAGCTTCATCTCCGGCCTCGGCCTGTCGGCGAAAGACGCGAACACTTTCGTGATCACGCTGCAGCACCCCGCCGCCTACTTCAAGTGGGTGGTCACGCTTTGGGTTGCCGCTCCGATCCGCAAGGACGTCGTCGAAAAGGCGGCCGGCGGTTCGTTCCCTTCGACCGACACGACCAAGCCAGAGGCTTGGGCGAACAACGCCAACACAATCATCGGCAACGGTCCGTTCAAGATCTCGGAGATCGTATCGAAGGACCACGTGACCCTCGTCCCCAACACCGGTTACTGGGCCGGGGCGCCCAAGCTTCAGCAGATCGTCTACTACTTCATCGCGGACGGAAACACCGCGTATTCGAAGTACCAGACAGGCGCACTTGACGTCATCGGCGTCCCGGTTGCCGACGTGACAGTGGTTCGCGGCGACGCGACGCTCAGCAAGCAGGCGCACCTCTTCCCGACCCTGACCACTTTCTGGATGACCTTCAACACCCACAAGGCTCCGTTCGACAATGCGAACGTGCGCATGGCATTCGCCAAGTCGATCGACCGCACCAAGCTCACGACTGACGTTCTGCACGCCACTGACGTGCCGATCCAGAGCTTCATCCCCAAGGGCATGGCCGGCTACGACACATCGGACAACGCCCAGAGCTTCGACCCGACGGCGGCCAAGAAGCTGCTTTCGGACGCCGGAGTCACCGCCTCGACGCTGAACCAGTTCAAGCTGCTCACCCGCAACTCGACGGGCAGCAAGACCATCAACCAGTACATCGTCGACCAGTGGAACACCAACCTCGGGTTGAACATCCAGCTGGACGTCATCGACAGCAAGACCGTCACCAGCCGCATTCGCAAGGGCAACTTCGACATCTACGGCCCTGACGGATGGGGCGCCGACTACCCGGACCAGCAAGACTGGTTCGACATCTTCACGACCGGTTCTTGCCACAGCCTCAACTGGGGCTGCCCGACCCTGAGCGGCTACGACGCGCTCGTTCAGAAGGCGGACACCGAGTTGAACCAGACCCAGCGCAACGCCGACTACCTGACCGCCCAGAAGTTGCTCATCGACCAGGCGGCCGTCGGTTTCATTTACCAGCAATACGAGTACGATCTGATCGCGCCGTACGTGACGGTGCAGCAGACCGCGTTCGACGACCAGAACCTACCAGGCGACCAGAACTACCAGACGGCGTACATCACAGCGCACTAGGAGCTGTTAATCAGTTGGCAGTAATCGCAGGGCGCCCCAACAGGGGCGCCCTGCTCCCGGCGCGTTTATCGGCCCTGACGGACAGCAGGGCCGGTAGCCTTGCCATCTTCATCATCCGGCGCATCCTGTGGATGATCCCGATCGTCTTCTTCGTCATCCTGATCACCTTCTTCCTTATGCATCTGGCCCCGGGAAGCCCCTGGGACAAGGCAGGTGGCCGCCAGCTTTCGCCCACCGTGACCCACAACCTGGACCTCAAGTACGGCCTGAACAAACCCGAGTACCAGCAGTTCGTGATCTATCTCGGCAACGTCCTGCACTTCGACTTCGGGCTCTCGTACCAGTACGAGGGCAAGACCGTGACGGGCCTGATCGGGGAAGGCATCCCTTACACGGCGACGCTGGGGGTGCTCGCCTTCATCCTGATCGTCCCGATCGGTGTCGGGTTGGGCATCCTGGCCGCGCTCAGGCAGAACACCCGAGTCGACTACATCACCATGGGCTTTGCCACCTTCGCCGCCTCGTTTCCGAACTTCGTCATCGGCGCTCTGATGGTGGTCGTGTTCTCGGTGCTCATGGCGAAGTGGACGGGCCTGTCGTTCTTCCTCCCGGCCGCCGACTTCGGCCTGGATGACCACCTGATCATGCCGGTCATCACCCTGGCGCTCCTGCCCATCGCGTACACGGCGCGCCTGACACGCGCGAGTACGCTCGACACGATCCGCCAGGACTTCATCCG
>DAIPXW010000234.1:0-4417 GCA_036783075.1 Candidatus Dormiibacterota bacterium
TGGGGCAGCGCCGGTCTGCGTAACCGAGATGCCGACCGTCAGGCCGAAGCTCGCAGTCTCTCTTCGCTTGGTGGGCACCGAGCGGGTCGGTTGACGCTTCGCCCTGAGGCCATACGTACGGACACGGCCGTGCCCCTGGAGGGTTACCTAGCGACCAGCTGTATTACTTCCAGAATTCGTCGACGACGTCCGGCCTCTCGTCGAAGATCCAGGTCTCGGTCACCTTTCCACCCTTGATGTGGGCGATGTGGGTGTAACGATCGCTGAGCTTCTTGCCGTTGCGCTCACCCGACACTGTCGCGAGGGCGACCGCGTGTTCGTCGTTGGCGACGATGTCATGAAGTTCGACCCGGAACGTTCCGTTGGTCTCCGCGAAGTTCTCGCCGAAGAGCTTAAGCACGTTATCTACGCCCTTATGTGCCCCCGAGAAGCGGTTGTGGCCGGGGACGTTCCACACGATGTCGGGTGCGAAGAGCGACCTGACGGTATCCATGTCGCCCGCCTGAAAAGCGGTGTAGCCGCGGCGGAAGAGTTCTGCGTTCGGGTGATCAGCCATCTAACTTCCTCCTTCAATCCTCGAACAGGGTGGCCACTATGGCCACTCCGGGCCGGCGATTGGGACAACCAGACCCCAGGCCGTCGAGACCGGCTTCATGTTAGGCGCTCCCCAGGATCACCAAGACCACGCTGTTCGCGTACGGCCGGCGCGCGTACAAACCGAAGATCGCGTAGGCGCCGAAGTAGGGCTAACTTCTCGGTTAGTCGATCGAAGTACGAGGTCTGAACTGACCTAGAGCCGGGCGTGTCTCAGCGATATCGTCCTCGCCAGACCCAGCGAGCAATAACCATCCCACCGAACAGGATCGTGGCCAGCGCTGCATTCACGTCGCTGTAATGGAGCCAGGCAAACAATTCGCGACTAATAGTAGGGTCACGCCCCTTTGCATATCAATGAATTGCCGCCGGGGTCAGCGGACCGGAACCGGTGGCCGAGGGGCACCATTTTCAACATCGCACGACTTCCACTCGTTTTGGCGGAGCGGGAGGGATTCGGCTCCTCAGTTGCCTGCATTCGAACTGATCTTGGTGGCTTGACCTCCCCAGGAGGTCGGTGCCGCGATTCAGCGAAGTCCGTAACCCAGGCTGGGGTGCACCGTTCTCACGAGCGTGGGACATCGAGCCTGGGCGAGCCTCCGAATATGGGCGGTCGCGATCGTGGTTCTCGTCCTGGTGGCGGCCGGAGCGGGGTATGGCGGCTACCAGCTCGGTCTAAGGGCCACGCGTCCGGGGACGCTGGTGGCAGCCTCGATATCGCCCTCAGCCAACATTCGGACGACGCCTAGCCCAGTACCGACAACCACCCCTGCCCAAAGCGGTTTCTCACCGGCAACTCCCGTGCACAACGCGGTGACGGACGGGCTGAATTGCAAGCTACCCGTCTATCTCCCTGGCCAACGTGGCAGCGGCGGATTCCTCAGTTTTCCAAATGGCACCATCACACCCGACCAGTCCAGCAACTCTGGCGCGCCGGGCAGCTCGATGGGTGGAAGCGATCCTGGTGATTGGTTCGGGTCGACGTATGACAATGCGGTCAAGCGTTGGTTGCCTGTGCCTTATACGTGGGTCAGCCCGGATGGAGCGCTCTACGCATATGCGATGGATTACAACCGTCACGCGGGAGTCAACAACTTGATCGAGGTCAATGCCCAGACTGGCAGCAGCGCCGTGCTTCAGGGAACGTCTCCCGTCAATGGAGCCTGGCAGGTAATCGCAGTCTCGCCCGCTTACGTCTATGCCATCAACCCGCAGAAGCAAGGGCTCTATTCGGTGCCGATTTCCGGTCCTTGGAACAACGAGAACTACATAAGCGACGGCTTCTGGACGGCTGCCTCAGGCTTTTATGCCTACGGAAGTGCGACCCCCGACGGCGGTGCAATCGTCCGCATCGATGTGCGAAATCCGACACAGCGGGTACCCTGGTTCGACAAGTCCAGCAGCGCGCAGATACTCGGCTTTGACGCCGCAGGCAATCCGGTGATATGGGCGGGAACCGATCTATGGATCGCCTCCGCCCCTGATCAGGCGATGCACATCAGCGCGAAGCCTCCGCTTGCGATCCCCACCTCCCAGCAAGGGTCGACCATTTATGGCGCACAGGCCCCTGTGCCCGATTCGCATGGACTCTGGTTTTCTACGACCGACGGAATCTACCTCTACGTCGGGGGCCAGACAACCAAGGTCTCGAACCTGGTCGCTCAGGTAGCCGGCAGCTGCAGCTAGCTGCGCCCGCGTCTGCATTGATTAGAGAGCGGAGCGGGAGGGATTTGAACCCTCGAGGCCCTTACGGGCCTACGGCATTTCCAGTGCCGCGCCCTCGACCGAGCTAGGCGACCGCTCCGCCGGACAGTCTACCCACGACCAGCGGACCGTCAGGACCTCCGACGATGCAGGTGTCGGTCATCCCGATGAACAGGCCATGCTCGACGACTCCGGTCGTCTTCTTCAATGCGTCCGCGAGAGCGGGCGCGTCCGTGATCCCTCCTTCAAACGTCAGGTCGAGGATCACGTTGCCGTTGTCTGTGAAGTACGGCGCCTCTTCCCCACCTCGCACCCGCAGGCTCGCGCCCAGCGCGATCAGGCGGTCCGCCGTCGTGCGCCAGAGGAACGGCAGGACTTCGACCGGCAGCACGCCCGCGCCCAGGCGCTTGACCACCTTGGATTCGTCGATCACCACGATGAAGCGCCTGGATGCGGCCGCGACCAGCTTCTCGCGGAACAGCGCGCCGCCGCGACCTTTGATCAAGCTCAGGGCGGGGTCGACCTCGTCCGCGCCGTCGACCGCCAGGTCGATCTGCCCTACTAGCTCGGTGACGACGGGTATCCCGTTCTCGGCGGCCAGCTCCGCGGTCGCCCGCGATGTCGGCACTCCCCGCACCTTCATTCCCTCGGCGACCAGCCGGCCAACGCCCTCGGTGAAGTACTTCGCGGTCGACCCGCTGCCGAGTCCGATCAGCATCCCGTCCTGCACCAGCTCCAGGGCCTTGGCGGCCGCTGCCTTCTTGAGCTCCTCAGTCAAGGGCTTGCCGGATGGCCTTGATGCCGGCCGCCACGCCTTGCTTATGGCTGAACACCGAGCTGCCCGCGACGAGCACTGTCGCACCCGCGGCGACGACCAGCCGCGCTGATTGCGCGTCTATGCCGCCGTCGACCTCGATCTCCACCGCCGGATCCATCGCCCGCAGCCGCCTGATCTTCTCGGGGCTGTGCGCGATGAACTTCTGGCCGCCGAACCCGGGCTCGACGGTCATGACGTTGACAAGGTCGATGTACGGCAGGATCTCTCGGAGGTCTTCGATCGGTGTTGCGGGGTTGATCGCGACTCCCGCCTTCGCCCCGGCCTCCTTGATCGTCTGCACGGTCCGGTACAGCGATGTCGTGGCCTCGACCTGAACCTCAATCAAAGTCGCGCCCGCCCTGGCGAACGCCTCAATGAAGAGCTCCGGGTGCTCCACCATAAGGTGCGCCTCGATCGGTAGCGTGGTGGCGCGACGGACGGCCTCCACCACCAGCGGACCGAATGTCAGGTTGGGGACGAAGTGGCCGTCCATGACGTCGACCTGGATGCGGTCCGCCCCGGCGGCCTCGGCTTCCTTCACCTGCTCGGCGAGGCGCCCCACGTCCGCCGACAGGATCGAGGGAACGATCTCGATGCGGCTCATCCTCCTGCCGCGGCCCTGTCGATCAGCCATCGTGCGCCCGCAATCATCCCGGATGGCACCTCCCGGCGTTTGGCGCGTGCGACGGCATCCGCCTTGCCGGCCCCGGTCGCGAGGATGATCACCCGCCGCGCCGCTTGCAGCGCCGGCAGCGTGAGGGTCACCCGTTGAGGCGGCGGCTTTGGCGAGTCGCGGATGCCGACCGCCAGTCCGGAAGCCTTGAGCGCGGGATGGCCCGGGAACAGCGACGCCGTGTGCCCGTCCTCCCCCACTCCCAGCAGCACGATGTCCAGGGGCGCCACCGCGCTCACCACGTGCGCGTAAAGGCCTGCAGCTTCGTCCGGGCCGAGCTCCGCAGGGATTCGATACACGGTGGCCGGTGCCACGTGGTTCAACAGTGCTATGCGCGCCATCCGGTAGTTGCTGTCCGGGTGGTCGGGGTGGACGCAACGCTCATCGCCGAAAAGGATGCTGACCCGTCCCCACGCGACATCGAGGCGCGAAAGCAGCTCGTAGCACCGTTGGGGGGTGGTGCCTCCTGCCAGCACCAGGCTTCGCGCGCCGTCGTTCAACGTCTCCGCGATGTCCGCCGCGGCCGCCGCCGCGACGTCCTCGGCGGAGTCGAGGATGGTGAATTCTTCGGTCACTAGTGGACCGTACCGGCCATATCTGGAGCATCCGACGTCCCAGACGGCCGGGCG
>DAIPXW010000235.1:0-4416 GCA_036783075.1 Candidatus Dormiibacterota bacterium
GGCGAGAGCGTTGAGGCCGGCCCAGGCGGAGAGGAACAGGACCATGCAAAGGGCAGGCAGCCACAGGATGCCGGCCAGCTCGCGACGGCCTACCGAGCGCCCACGCCTGGACTCGAGGAGCAGCTCCCTTGGCAGGCGCTCGTCGGGGTCGAGCGGGGCGAAGATCGAGTACATGCTCCTGCGTTCCAGGCTCCGGAGGTCGCTCTCCCGTCTCACCCGCGCGCCCATCGTGTACAGCCTCCAGTTTGCCATTTCGCGATGAATTACGACCTGATCAACAGCGTCTCGCGCGTGAACAACCGCAGGGTCGCGAACCAGCAGATCAGCGCCGTGGCCACCAGGCTCACGGTCGTCACGCCGAGCGCCGCCCAGGCGACTGTGTCGTGGACGATCGCATCACGCAGCACCAACACGGCGTTTAGGATCGGGATGAGGTAGTAAGCGAGGCTGGGGTTGAAGTCGGGGATGAACAGGATGATCGAGGCGGGGAAGATCGTGATGAAGTAGAGCGGCGTGGCATAGGCCTGGCCCTGCCGGAAGTTCTTGGCCAGGGTCCCGAGCGCGAGCGTCAGCGAGCTGAACGACCCGGCGAGGAGTATCGCCAGCCACACCATGACGATCGCGGCGACTGGGCTGAGGCCTATGTGGCCCGATCCGCCTCCGCCGAACAGCCTGATCTGTGACAGGGCGATGAGCATCGATCCTATGGCGGCGACGGCAGCCACCAGGCTGACGCAGCTCACGGCAAGGATCTTGCCGAGCAATAGCCGGCTCCTGCGCGTCGGGGTCAGCAGCAGGCTCTCCAGCGTCTTTCGCTCACGCTCGCCCGCGGAGCTGTCCAGCGCCGCAGACAGCCCGCCGGTGAGAACCATCGTGATCAGGATGTAGGGCAGGAAAAAGCTGAGGAACGCGTTGCCGGCCGCCTTCGTCGGCGAGCTCAGCGGGTGGATGGCGATGGGCAGCGGAGTGAGGATGCCGGGATCGACACCCCTTTCCTGCAGCGCCGCCGCGGCCTTTGCGGCGTTGTACTGTCCCAGCACGGTTTGAACTCGGGTGTCCGCGATCTGTGCGCTCTGGCGGGTCGGGTCGTAGTACTCATCGATCCCGGCGGCCTGAAACACCAGGCCAAGGTCGACTTGCAGCTTGGCGGCGGTTTCGGGGTCAGCGACCGGTTCGAGCTTGAGCTGCGTCGCGCTGAGCAATTCGCCGAGCCCGGGCGGTATGTCGCCGCTGTAGCCCACCGTGTACGTCTGCGTGGCCGTCTTGGTCGACACCTGCGAGATGACGATCAGCACGAGTGGTGTGGCGAGTGCGGCGAGGCCGATCGCGATCAGCGTGCGCCGGTCGCGCAGGATCTCGCGCAGCTCCTTCTTGAAGACGATTCCGACGACGTTCACCGGACCAGCTCCAGGAAAGCGTCCTCGAGGTCACGGTGGGCGCCGCGCACGTCCGTGGTCGCCCCGGTGGCGACCACGCTTCCCTGGTGGAGAATCGTGACTCGGTCGCACAATCGCTCAGCGTCGTGCAGAACGTGCGTCGAGAAGATCACGCATTTGCCGCGGTCACGCGACTCGACCATGAACTCCCGGATCTCCCTCGAAGCGAGCACGTCCAGGTTCGAGGTCGGCTCGTCGAACATCAGGACCTGGGGGTCGTGCACGATCGCCCGCGCTATCGCCACCTTCTGCTTCTGACCTGAGGAGAGGCTCTCCGCGCGCTGGCTCGCGAACGAGTACATGTCCAGGCGGGCCAGGACCGAGTTCACACGACGGTCGAGCTCCGTGCCTTGCACGCCGCTCAGCTCGGCGAAGTAGGCGATGTTCTCGCGTGCCGAAAGGCGCGGGTACACGCCGATGTCGGCCGTGACTACGCCGACCCTGCGCCTCACCTCGTCCGGCTGTGCGAGCGTGTCGAACCCGAGCACGGCGACCGACCCCGAGTCAGGAGCGAGCAGCGTGCAGATCATCCGCAGCGTGGTTGTCTTCCCAGCGCCGTTTGGGCCGAGAAGGCCGAAGATCTCGCCGGACCTGGCCTCGAACGAGATGCCCCGTAGCACCTTGTTGGTGCCGAGGGTCTTCTCGAGGCGGTCGACGGTGACCGCCGCCGGGCTCACGTGGTTCTTTTCGGTCGAGCTTTTGTCGCTTTGGCGGTGGGAGTCACGGGTTTGGGCTTCGGACTGGTCGATCCGCTGCGCTTGACCGGCGTGGACGCCGCAGCCTCCGGTTCGGCGCCAGCCACTGCGGCCTCGACCGGCTCGGGAGCGTCCGCCCCGGCGACGCCCATGGTGCTCGACAGGGTGCGGTGGCAGGTCTCGCAGGTCACGATCGTGCGAACCAGCGTCCCTAGCTGGTGCTCCTCTCGCCGCAGGGTGCGCACGCGGTCGCAGAAGGAGCAGTAGGCGACCTCGGTGGTGACGTTGACGTGCCCGGGCCTTTTGTTCATCTTCTGACTAAGGTAATCTTTCGCTCGAGCGTCGGATTCCTTTAAGTCGGTACCGCCGGGCGCGCGCAGGGCGCTTTTCAGCGTCGGATTCCTTTAAGTCCGGTACAGAGATACCGGGAAGGAGGTTTTTTGATGGCGGTCGGCAACAGCCACCTTCGCCACGTGATCGAGAGCCAGCAGTTCTCCCGCGCGGTGCTCGAAGAGCTGTTCGCCCGGTCGGAAGAGATCCGGCGCGAGCCGCATCGATTCATGGCCCGCCTCAACGGCCAGGTCATGGCCGCGCTCTTTTACGAGCCCTCGACGCGAACCCGTCTCTCCTTCGAGGCCGCGATGATGCGGCTGGGCGGCTGGACGATGGGCACGGACAACGCTCGCGAGTTCTCCTCCGCGGCCAAGGGCGAGACGCTCGAGGACACGATCCGGATCGTGAGCGGCTACTCGGACGTGATCGTGCTTCGCCACAACCAGGAGGGGGCGGCCAAAAGGGCGGCCGCGGTGAGCTCCGTTCCGATCATCAATGCGGGTGATGGCCCAGGACAGCACCCGACGCAGGCGCTGCTGGACCTGTACACGATCAAGGACGAGCTCAACCGCATCGACGGCATCAGGATCGCGATGGTGGGCGACCTGGCCAACGGCCGCACGGTTCGTTCGCTGGCCTATCTGCTGAGCAAGTTCAAGGACATCAAGATCTGGTTCGTCGCCCCGCCTTCCGTCGGGATGAGAGACGACCTGAAACTCCACCTCGACGAGCACAAGGTCCCGTGGGTCGAAACCGAGGACCTCGACTCGGTGCTTCCGGAGGTCGACGTGATCTACATGACGCGCATCCAGAAGGAGCGGTTTTCGAATCCGGCCGAGTACGCGGCGGTGAAGGGCGTCTACCGGATCGACAAGAGCTCGCTGGCGCGCATGCGGAAATACGCGATCGTGATGCACCCGTTGCCGCGAGTCGACGAGATCGCCCCCGAGGTCGACGACGATCCTCGCGCGGCGTATTTCCGGCAGGCCCGCAACGGCCTCCACGTGCGCATGGCCTTGCTGGACCGCATTCTTTCGTGAGCGTCACGCACGGCGCAAAACTCAAAGCGACCGTGATGGACGCAGACCAGATCCGACGCTCTCTCTCCCGGATCGCGCACGAGATCGTGGAGCGCAACCGCGGCACGGATGGCGTGGTGCTGGTCGGCATCCTCGCCAAAGGCGACCATCTGGCATGCCGCCTGGCGGCGAAGCTGATGGAGCTCGAAGGCTCGCGCGTCGCTTCTGGCTCGCTCGATGTGAGCCAGCATCGTGACGACCGCCACCTGCGCCAGCCGGCGCACCGGGCGAGCTCCAACGTCCCCGACATCGACGGCAAGGTGGTGGTGCTGGTCGACGACGTGATCCACCACGGCAGGACCGCACGCGCCGCGATGGACGCGCTCATGGACTTCGGACGGCCGCGCGCGATCCAGCTCGCGGTGCTCGTCGATCGCGGCCACCGCGAGCTGCCCATCCGGCCCGACTACGTCGGCAAGAACGTGCCCACTTCGGACGCGGAGAGAATCGACGTGCTGGTCATGGAAGAGGACGGAATGGACCAGGCAGTGATCGTTGCAGGCTGATCCGAGGCGCTTCGCCGCGCTCGTCCTCGAGGATGGGCGGTCGTTCGTCGGCATGGCGCTCGGCGCCGACGCGGTGGGCGAGGGAGAGGTCGTCTTCAACACCGCGATGACCGGCTACCAGGAGGTCCTCACCGACCCGTCCTACGCGGGGCAGATGGTCTGCATGACCTACCCGCTGCAGGGCAACTATGGTGTGAGGGAAGCCGACGCGGAGTCGTCACGACCTTGGGCCCGCGCGTTGATCGTGCGGTGGGCCTGCCCTGTACCGAGCCACCACTCGAGCGAGGCTTCGCTGGACGAATACCTGCGGCACTGGAAGGTGCCGGCCATCACGGAGATCGACACGCGTGCGCTGACCCGGCATCTC
>DAIPXW010000236.1:0-4393 GCA_036783075.1 Candidatus Dormiibacterota bacterium
CGAGCTCTCGGGCGATCACCTCGCCTGCGATCTTGCCGGGAACGGGATGCAGCTCCACCACGACCAGCGCACCACCGTCCTCCAGAAACTCTATCCGCCGCCACCGGCGGACCCGTAGGTCGGCTTCGATGAGCTGCGTCAGCGCGTCAGCGAGCCGCGCCCTCGCGTTGATCGCGACATCGCTCAGCTCGACCATGAGGTCAGCGGACCACGCGCAGCTGTGGGGGGATCGTTGCCTCGGGGGCCGGAACCACCATTGTCTCCGAGTCGACTGTCGCGTCCGTGGGCGTTAGGAGTCTGATGGACCGGCCGTGCCCCGCGCTCTGCACGAGGACTTTGCGGACGACACCGCGGCGGCTTGCGATTGCGACCACCTCACCGAGGAAGCGGCCCCTGGTGTCGTAAACCCTTTTCCCCCACAGCTCAGTGGGCTTGACGTGTGTGATCAGCATGAAAGTGACACTACGAAGCCGGGGGTCAACGGGGCGTCAACAACCGGTGCGCTCTGTTGCGGCGGGATGCAGCGCTGGCACAGTCAACGCACCCTTGTTGACACGCCATTGACGTGGCGTTGTTGCACTGAAACCCGGGGGCCGCTAGAGCGTCGCGCTGGCCCTGGCTCCGATCCTGGAGCAGCTGTAAGTCTCTGGTGGTGGCCTCTATCACTGAAATCGCGCGAGTGACACGAAGGGCCGGCCCTAACGAAGGGCCGGCCCTGGCGGGCCTGGAGCCGCCGGGGGATACGGCGCCACCCAGGCCGAACGGACGTGGTCAGGCTGCTTTGCGCTGGCTGTCCGTGGGCTCGCGCCGGCTGGACTGCCGGGGCTCGGCGGTTCGCCTGGCGAGCATGAACACCGCCACCAGCGCGACCGCCATGACGACGATCAGCCCGGCGACCAGCCTCCAGTCCATCGGTGCAATTGCACCGTGGTGCACTGGCACGAACGGGGCTCCAATAAGCGAAATCATCTCTCGGTCACCTCCTTTGCATCGAGCGTACGAGCGGCCCGGTCAACAACGAGTCAACATCGCGTCGGGCGCGGCGCCCAGGTCTTTCGGCCCCACCAGGCCCGGACTTTTGTTGATGGTCCATTGATGCCCTGGCGCCTAGGCTGGGGCCCATGCCGCTCGATTTTTGGATGGTGGGCCTGGCCCTGCTCCTGACAGTCATCGCGGTCTTCTACGTGAAGGGGCTGGAGGAGCTGCCCTGATGTCTGCCCAGGTGCCCTACATCATCACGGGCGTCGTGGCGCTCCTCGTCACCTTCTACCTCTTCGTCGCCCTGCTCTATCCAGACAGGTTTTGACAGTGACTCTCGACGTCATCGGTGTCGTCATCACCTACCTTGCGGTCGCGGTCGGCGCCTGGTTCCTCGCGCCGTACCTCGTCAAGGTCTTCAAGGGTGAGCGAGTATTCCTGAGCCCGGTCTTGCGCCCGGTCGAGCGCGGCGCCTACCGGCTGATGGGAGTCGACGAGAAGAAAGAGCAGACCTGGCTGGGATACGCCGTCTCGGTGCTGGTCGTGACCATCGCGAGCTTCCTCTTCACGTACCTCGTTCTGAGGTTCCAGGACAAGCTTCCGTTCAACCCCATGGGTTTCGGCGCTGTGCCGGCTGACCTCGCCTTCAACACCGCGGTCAGCTTCACCACGAACACCAACTGGCAGAACTACACCGGCGAGAGCACGATGTCCTACTTCTCGCAGATGGTCGGCCTGGTCATGCACAACTTCCTGTCGGCGGCGACCGGCATCGCCATGGCACTCGCTCTCGTACGCGGCATCGCGAGCCGCCAGGTCAAGACCCTGGGCAATTTCTATGTCGACGTGACCAGGGCGACCCTGTACGTCCTGCTGCCGATAGCCTTCGTAGCCGCGCTGATCCTCGCGTCTCAGGGCGCGATCCAGACCCTTGCGAGCTATCCCGTCGCGCACACGGTCGAGGGCGCGGTGCAGACGATCGCCGTCGGCCCGTTCGCCTCGCAAGAGGCGATCAAGGACCTCGGCAACAACGGCGGCGGACCGTTCAACGCCAACTCGGCGCACCCCTTCGAGAACCCGAACGGCTTCACCAACCAGTTCGAGATCTTCCTCGAGATCCTCATCCCGTTTGCGCTCGCTTTGATGTTCGGACGATGGGTCGGCAACATCAAGCAGGGCATCGCCATCGCGGCGACTATGGGCATCTTTCTCTGCACCGGTGCAGGCATCGCGGCGTGGGCGGAGCAGACTGGCAATCCGGCGCTCACCACCGCCGGCGTCAACCAGGCGAACACCTCGACGCAGGCCGGCGGAAACATGGAAGGCAAATCGGTCATCTTTGGGCCGATCTACTCGGCGCAGTTCGCGGCGACCACGACCGGCACCAGCACGGGCTCCGTCGACTCGAGCCACGACAGCTACACGCCGATCGGCGGCATGGTGCCGCTGGTCCTGATCCAGCTGGGCGAGGTCACGCCGGGCGGCGTCGGCGCGGGCCTTTACGGGATGCTCGTCTTCGCAGTCCTGGCGGTGTTCATCGCGGGCCTGATGGTCGGCCGCACTCCCGAGTACCTCGGCAAGAAGATCGAGTCGAAAGAGGTGCGGCTCGCCTCGCTGGTGATCCTGACCAGCGCCTTCAACATCCTGGTCTGGACCGCGATCTCGGTCCTGACACCCGCCGGTCTCAAGGGGCCGCTCAACGCCGGCGCGCACGGCTTCACCGAGATCCTGTATGCGTTCTCTTCCACCAACGGCAACAACGGCAGCGCCTTCGCGGGCCTGACCGGCAACACGGTGTACTACAACACGGCGCTCGGCATCGCCATGTGGACGGGCCGCTACATCTTCTACATCCCCATCCTGGCCCTGGCCGGGGCGCTGGCGGGCAAGAAGGTCGTGCCGGCGGGCCCCGGGACGTTCCGGACCGACACGCCGCTCTTCGTCGGTCTGTTGATCGGCGTGATCGTCATCGTCGGCGCGCTCACCTTCTTCCCGGCGCTCGCGCTCGGCCCGTTGCTCGAGCAGTTCCAGCTGGCCGCGGGCCACCTCCACTAGGAAGGACGATGCAAGACGCGATCCAGAAGCACGAACGGCGAAAAGGGCGGAGCAGCCTGACCGACCGCGCGATCCTGGGCCCGGCGATCCTGGACAGCTTCAAGAAGCTCGACCCGCGGTGGATGGCGCGCAACCCGGTCATGTTCGTAGTCGAGGTCGGCTCGGTGATCACCACCGTCATCTTCATCGTCGACCTGTTCAACGGGACTCCCGGCTTCAGCGGGGCGAACAACGAGCTCTTCGTCGGGCAGATCACCATCTGGCTTTGGTTCACCGTCCTCTTCGCCAACTTCGCGGAGGCCATGGCTGAGGGCCGCGGAAAGGCCCAGGCGGCCGCGCTGCGAAAGACGAGGTCGGAGACGATCGCCCGGCGCCTCGTCGACGGCAGAGAGGAAAGGGTTTCATCGACGCTGCTGAAGAAGGGTGACCTCGTCGTCTGCGAGGCGGGAGACGTCATTCCCGGCGACGGCGACGTGATCGAGGGCATCGCCTCCATCGACGAGTCGGCAATCACCGGCGAATCAGCCCCGGTGATCCGTGAGTCTGGTGGCGACCGGAGCGCCGTCACCGGTGGCACCAGGGTCCTGTCCGATCGGATCGTGGTCCAGGTCACGGCCAATCCCGGCGAGACCTTCCTCGACCGCATGATCCACCTCGTCGAGAGCGCATCCAGGCGCAAGACACCGAACGAGATCGCGCTTAACATCCTGCTGGCGGCGTTGACCATCATCTTCGTGGTCGCCACAGTGACGCTGCAGCCCTATGCGATGTACGCGGGCACGTCCGTCACGATCACGGTCCTCATCGCGCTGCTCGTGTGTCTCATTCCAACCACGATCGGCGGCCTCCTGTCGGCCATCGGCATCGCCGGCATCGACCGGCTCATGCAGCGCAACGTCATCGCGCTGTCGGGGCGCGCAGTCGAGGCCGCGGGCGACGTCGACACGCTGCTGCTGGACAAGACAGGCACCATCACGTTCGGCAATCGCCAGGCATCTGACTTCACGCCGGCGCCCGGCGTGCCTATGGAGCGGCTGCTCGAGGCAGCCGAGCTCGCAAGCCTCTCCGACGAGACTCCAGAAGGGAAGTCGATAGTAGTTTTGGCGCGACGCCTCGGCGCCACCGGCGAGGCCCTGGACCAGAAGCGGATGACGTTCGTAGCGTTCTCCGCGACCACGCGCATGAGCGGCGTCGACTTCAACGGTCGAGAGATCCGCAAAGGGGCGGACGACGCGATGGCACGCTGGAGCGGGGCGGAGCTCCCGGCGGAAGTTGCGGAGCGCGTTTCGTCAATCGGTCGCTCGGGTGGGACGCCGCTGGTGGTGGGTGAGAACAAGAAGATCCTCGGCACCATCCACCT
>DAIPXW010000237.1:0-4376 GCA_036783075.1 Candidatus Dormiibacterota bacterium
CAACGACATGCTCGACCTCGACCGGATCGAGGCCGGCAAGCTGTCCCTGAGCATCGAGGCGGTGAACCTGCACGCCGTGCTAACCGACGCGATCGAGCGTGCCCGGGCTTCGAGCGACGACCACCAGGTCAAGGCCAACCTCGACCCGAGCGAGCCGGTCGTCAACTGCGACCCGGACCGGCTCGCGCAGATCGTGTCGAACCTGCTCTCCAACGCGATCAAGTACTCGCCCGACGGCGGCGAGATCCTGGTCACGAGCCGCGTCACCGAAGGGTTCGTCGACATCGGCGTGCGTGATCACGGCGTCGGCATCGCACCCGATTTCGTCAAGCGGCTGTTCAGCCGTTACGAGCGATACGAGAAGAACAACGGAAAGATCGTGGGTACCGGCCTGGGGCTTGCCATCTCGCGCCAGATCGTGGAGATGCACGGGGGCAAGATCTGGGTCGACAGCACGATGGGCTCCGGCTCGGACTTCCATTTCACGCTCCCGCTTCCGGCGACGAAGCCGGCCTGACCGCCGCGCCGTCGGTCAGAAGCCCTTCGTAGCGCTGGCCTGAATTCGCGACAATTGGAGTCCACGGCCCGTCGCCATCAGTGCGACCGCCGGGAAAGAGGGAACGACTAAATGGCGAGGACGACCACGCGCGAAGTGCCGGCGAGCCGGGTCATCGAGCTGACAAAGGGCGAGGAAGAGAAGTTCCGCCAGGCCCGCCCGAGGTCCCGACAGCTCTGGACCGAGGCCCGGTCGGTGATGCCCCGCGGGGTGCCGAGCTCCTTCCAGGACTCCTCGCCACAGCCGGTCTTCATCGAGCGCGGGCTTGGCAGCAGGGTCTGGGACGTGGACGGCAACGAGTACGTCGACTTCCACAACGGCTTCGGCGTGATGGTGGTCGGCCACGCCCACCCCAAGATCGTCGCCGCAGTCACCCGTCAGATAGCACTCGGTTCGCATTTCGCTCAGCCCGTCGAGGACAGCGTGATCGTCGCCAAGGAGCTGGCCCGTCGCTTCCACCAGCCGAAGTGGCGGTTCACCAACTCGGGCACCGAGTCGACGCTCGACGCCGTCAGGATCGCGCGGGGCTTCACCGGCCGCGAGCGGTTGATCAAGATCGAGGCCTCGTACCACGGCCACCACGACGCGCTGATGGTCTCGGTCGAGCCTCCGCCGGACCTGATGGGATCCGCGGACGCTCCGGCTTCGGTCCCTCAGAGCGAGGGGATCCCGGCGGCGATCGTGGAGCTGACGACTGTCGTCCCGTTCAACGACCTACCCGCGCTTGAAAAGGCGTTCGCCCATCACCGCGACGAGGTGGCCGCGGTGATCGTCGAGCCCGCAATGATGAACGTAGGCATCGTCCTGCCCGACGCCGGTTACCTCGCGGCCATCAAGGAGGTCGCGCACGCCCACGGCGCGCTTTTGATCTTCGACGAGGTGAAGACCGGCGTCACCATCGCGGCCGGAGGCGCCACAGAGCGCTTCGGCGTCACGCCGGACCTGGTCGCGCTGGCCAAGGCGATCGGCGGCGGCCTGCCGTGTGGCGCGGTGGGCGGCCGCGACGACGTGATGGGCGTGATCGAGGATAAGCGCGTCGCCCAGATGGGCACCTTCAACGGCAACCCGCTGACCATGGCCGCCTCGAAAGCCACGCTGCTGGAGATCCTGGACCCGTCGGCATATGCGCACTTCGACGCGCTGGCGGAGACGCTGCAGGGCGGGCTGGACGGCGTGATCGCCGAGTACGAGCTTCCATACCACGTCACCACGCTGACCGCGCGGGGGAGCGTGACCTACCGCGCCCGGCGCGTCCGCAACTACCGCGACTACCTCGAGATCGACAAATCGCTCGCGTACCTGAGCTGGCTGTACCAGTGCAACCGCGGCGTGATCATGGCGCCAGGTGCCGAGGAGAACTGGACCCTCTCCGTCCAGCACTCGAGTGACGACGTGCAGCGCTACGTGGACAACTTCGCGACTATGGCCAAAGACCTCCGTTCCTGAGGTGGTAGCCATGCCACGTATCGCGGGCATGTACGGGCCTGACGTCACGTTCCTCGGTGTCGACCGGTGCGACCTCGAGCAGCCGGACAGGGCATCGATCCCTTCCACCCTTCTCGGAGAACGCGAATGAACGACCTCAGCCGTTTGCTGACCGGCGAGCGCGATCTCGAACGGCGGATGGCGGCTGGTGCGCGTGCCGACGCGGAGGTGAAGGGCTGGACCGCGGCGCTGATGTTCTTCCACGTGGCGCAATGGCGCGGCCGCCTGCTCACGGCGCTCATCGATCATGCGCGCGGAAGCTCTTACGCGGCACCACCAGGGAACATCGACGAGTTCAACGACGCGGAGCTGCCCGCGGGTCGCGGCGTCTCTCTCGAAGATGCCGCCGAGCGGTCGGACGCTGGGCTCGGATCGCTGATCGAGCTCTGGCACGAGCTTGGCGACCGGCCGTTTGCCTGGTACGTCGCTGAAACCACCTCCGAGGCGCTGACACGGAACAGCTATCTGCACCCTCGTATCCATCTCGCGAGCTACCTGATGGATCGCGGCGATCAAGAGGAGGCCGATCGGCTCGTCGAAGAGACCGCCGTGGAGCTGCGCGCCTCGGCCGCGCATCCTCGTGTTCTGGGCGCGGCCCTTTACAACCTGGCCAACGTCCGCGTCACCCAGAAGAGGAACGATGAGGCGATCGCGCTCCTGGAGGAGGCTGCGCCCATGCGCCCCGACCTCGGCTCCTATGCGATCGAGGACACCGCCTTCGAAGCGCTGCGCGACTCCCCCCGATTCCGCGACCTCGGAAAGTCCGGGGACGAAGGTCAGTCCAGGTAGGGCTGGATCATCCGGCCGAGCTCCTCGAGCTTCGACAGCGCCTGGTCCCTTCCGTCGGGCGGGACGTAGTAGATGCAGCGCTCGACGCCCGCGCCCGCGAGCCGCTCGATCTCCGAAGCCTCCGCCCTGGGGTAGAAGCTGACCGGGATGGGGCCGCGCCCCGCCGCGCGCGCCATCTCCTGCAGCTCGGGGATCCTCTCGATGACATCGCCGCGATTCGGCATCCAGCCGTCGGCGTAGCGGACGACCCGCTCCAGGATCCTGGGCCCGCTTCCACCCAGGACCACCGGCGGATGCGGCTTCTGGACCGGCTTGGGCCAGCTCCACATGGGGCCGAAATCGACCATCTCACCGTGGTACTCCGCGTCGTCCTGGGTCCAGATCGCCTTGCACGCCTCGACTCTCTCGCGCAGCAGCTGCCAGCGGGTCTTGAAGTCAGTTCCGTGGTCGGCCATCTCCTCGCGGTTCCAGCCGGCGCCGACCCCAAAGATGAATCGGCCGTTGGAAAGCGCATCCAGGCTCGCGACCTGCTTTGCGGTGTGGATCGGATCGCGCTGGATCAACAGGCAGATCCCGGTCGCGACGCGGATCGTCTTCGAGGCGAGCGCCGCCACCGTGAGCGCTAGGAATGGATCGAACGTGTGCCAGTAATGCTTCGGCAGCTCCGCGCCGCCGGGCCAGGGCGACAGCCGGCTCGCCGGGATGTGCGAGTGCTCGGCGACCCACAGCGACTCGAACCCGAGCTGCTCGGCCGCGGGGGCCAGCTCCGCCATCGAGATCGCGTAGTCGGTGGGAAAGATCGCGACCCCGAACTTCACCCCACCATGGTGACGGATCGAAAGAGTGCGGTCAGCGGGCGAACAAGGGCCGGCGGCCGGTCTCCACCGCCCTGCTGCTCGAGCCGACGGTGCGCAGGGCGCTCCGCGCGTCGAGCGCGGCGAACAGCGCCGACACGACCCGGGAGTCCAGGCGGCTGCCGGCCTCCTCCATCACCACGCACCGCGCCTCCCAGGATCCTCGGGCCGTCCGGTACGGGCGGTCGGAGGTGAGGGCGTCGTAGGTGTCGGCGACGGCGACGACACGCGCCTCGATCGGGATCGAGTCGCCTCTTAGTCCATAGGGATAGCCGCTGCCGTCGAGCCGCTCGTGGTGGTAGAGCACGGCGAGCAGCTCGCGTCGCGAGCGGCCGCGGCCCAGGATGGAGAGGCCGATCTCAGGGTGAGACCGCATCAGGGACCACTCCGCCTCGTCGAGGGGCGCGTGCTTGCCGAGGACCTCATCCGGTATGGCGAGCTTGCCGATGTCGTGCAGAAGTCCCGCTCGTGCCAGGACCCTCAGCTCGGTGGTGGTCATCGCGAGCTGGCGGCCGATGTGCACGCACAGCTGGGCGACTCGCCGGTTGTGGCCCAGTGATTCACGGTCCTTCGCCACGTGGCCGAGGACGACGACCGCGTCGATCCAACCCCTGACCTGATCGACCGGGTGAGAAACCACTGGGACTCCCTCCTTATCGTGCGCGCGGCCCGCGCGCCCGGCCCCCTGCGTG
>DAIPXW010000238.1:0-4373 GCA_036783075.1 Candidatus Dormiibacterota bacterium
ATGGTCCCGGAACGGAGGGGATAAGATGCCGATGGATACCGTCAATTTCCGCGATTTGTCGGTTGAGGAATTCGACACCACGACGGGCGAGATGCTCGGCAACTTCCCTCCCACCGGCGCGTACTTCAAAGAGACCGCGATCCCGCTTGCCTGGGAGCTGGTCACGACCGGTTTCGGGATGCCGCCTGAGCGCCTGAGGGTGACGATCCATCCCACCGACGACGAGTCCTACAAGATCTGGACCGAGCGGACGGGAGTCGCGCACCAGCACATCACCCGGCTGGTGGACAACTGGTGGGGCCTCGGCCGCGGGCCGTGCGGGCCTGACTCCGAGATCTGGTGGGATCGCGGCTCGCAAGTCGGCTGTGGATTGCCGGATTGCGTGCCCGACCACTGCGATCGTTTCACCGAGTTCTGGAACCTGGTCTTCCCGCAGTTCGACCAGCAGGAGGACGGAAGCCTGGTGCCGCTGAAGAAGCCTGCGATCGACACGGGCATGGGCCTCGAGCGGATCAGCTACATCCTGCAAGGCAAGTCGAACGTGTTCGAGTCGGACGTGCTCGCGCCACTTGTCGATTTCGTTCGTCAGGCGAGCCCGCGGCCGACCACGCTGTCGGAAAGGATCGTGGCCGACCACGTCCGCGCGATGGTTTTCTGTATCTCCGACGGCGTGGTGCCCTCAAATGAGGGTCGGGGATACGTCCTGCGCCGGTTGATCCGGCGTGCCGCTCTGCACGGTCGCAACATCGGCCTCACCGCTCCGCTCAGCCATGGGGTGAGGGTCGCCGTGACGATGTTCGAGGGCCACTACCCAGAGCTCGCGGAGCGCGAGCGGTTCATCACCGAGACGGTGAGCGCCGAAACCGAGCGCTTCCAGAAGACTCTCGAGCAAGGCATGGAGCAGTTCGAGAAGGTGGCCACAAAGCAGCCGAGAACGGTCACAGGCCCGGACGCCTTCCGCCTTCACGACACGTTTGGCTTTCCGCTCGAGCTCACCCGTGAGCTGGCGCAGGAACGCGGGCTCGAGGTGGATGAAGAAGGTTTTCGCGCGGCGATGACTGAGCAAAAAGCGAGATCACGCCGCGCGGCCCCGCAGCAATGGTCGCTCGCCAAAGACATCCCGAAAGCGGAGTTCACCGGCTATCGGGAGCTCAAGACCGAGGGCAGCGTGGTCGCGGTGCGCAAGAACGGTCAGGCCGTCGAGGTTGCAGCAGAGGGCGACACGGTCGAGCTGTTTCTCGACAGGACGCCTTTCTACGCCGAGTCTGGCGGGCAGGTCGGGGACACGGGGATCATCTCCACCCCCGGTGGCCGCGTACGCATCGAGGACACGCAGAAGCCGCTGGAGGGAGCGATCGCGCATCTCGGCACCGTCGTGACCGGCGAGGTCAGCGTGGGAGAGACGGCGACCGCGGTCGTGGATGCGCGGCGCCGGGCACAGATCGCACGCCACCACTCCGCGACCCACCTTCTGCACAAGGCGCTGCGGGAAACTCTGGGGGAAGGCGTCGTTCAGAAGGGCTCCTGGGTTGGTCCCGACCACACCACTTTTGACGTTCCGCTCAACCGCGCCATCACCAGGGAAGAGCTCGACCAGATCAACCGCCGGGTGATGGAGAAGGTACGCGCCGCGCTTCCGTTCCACGACAGTCAGAGGCCATACAAAGAGGCGGTCGCCCAGGGCGCGATGCATCTGTTCGACGAGAAGTACGGCGACGTGGTGCGCGTCGTGTGCTTCGGTGACTGGACTTGTGAGCTGTGCGGTGGCACCCACGTCAAGAACACCGCCGACATCGGAACGGCCGTCATCGTCGCGGAGTCGAGCATCGGTTCCGGCCTGCGGCGCATCGACATGGTGGTGGGCGAGGCGGCCGACGACCTCGTGCGCCGCGACCGCGAGCTGCTGTCGGACCTGGCGCGATCGTTCAACGCGAGCCCGGACCAGCTGCCTGAGCGGGTGCACGCGTTCCGGGCGCAGCTGAAGGAGCTCGAGCGCGAGCGCGAGAAGCTGCGTGACCAGCTCCGCACAGCCAGGGTCGGAGGCGGCGATGGCCTCGAGGTGAAGCGAGGCCGCGTGCCTTTCGTCACGAAAACCGTCGACGCCTCTAACCTAGACGAGCTGAAAGCCTATGCAGACCGCTACCTCGAGGTCATGAAGTCGGGGATCGTAACCCTTGTCGCCGGCGACATGTTTGTTATCAAGGTGTCGGGTGACCTGACCTCCGAATACGACGCGAACCGCTTGAAAGCCTTCTTTGGCACTGGCGGCGGCCGTCCACAGCTGGTCAGCGGCAAGCTGACGGTGGCACCGGAGGTCGCGTTCCGAAGCCTCGAAGAGGCCCTGGGAGGCGTTCCCGAGTGACCAAATTCAAGTTCCTGCGCAAGCGGAGCGAGTATTACAGGCACTTCACCGTGCTGGACATCGGCACGGACCTCATCAAGGTCCTCGTCGTGCGGCGTGAGGGCCCCGACGGCGAGGTCTTGGGCGTCGGCCGCGAGCCGCAGGCTCCCGCCGCCATGTCTGGCGGAGCGATCGCCGACCTCGAGTCCGTTATCCAGTCGTGCAACCGGGCCCTGGAGGCCGCGGAGGACATGGCCAAAACCGTTCCCGGCCAGGTGGTCGTCGGCATCGCCGGCGAGCTGATCAAGGGCTTCTCGTCCACCATCGCCTACCCACGGGAGAACTCCCAGTCGCGGGTCCGGTCGGGCGAGATCTCCACGATGCTCCAGATGGTCCAGCGCCGCGCCCTGCGCGAGGCGCAGCACCTGCTGGAGATGGAGCGCAGCTACGGCCAGCTCGAGGCGCGCCTTGTCCACTCCGCGATCACGAACGTGCGCGTCGACGGGTACCCGGTCACGAACCCCGTCGGTTTCACCGGGAAGAACCTCGAGGTCACCGTCTTCAACACCTTCGCTCCGATGACGCACATCGACGCGATCGAGACTGTCGTGCGCGAGCTCGACCTGGAGCTGGCGGCGGCTGTCGCCCAGCCCTACGCGCTCGCCCGTGCCTGCGCCAGCGAGGAAACTTGGGCCGAGGGCGGAATCTTCGTCGACGTGGGCGGCGGCACGACCGACGTCGCCCTGATCCGTGACGGCGGGGTCGAGGGCACGCGGATGTTCAACCTCGGTGGACGGGCGTTCACACGCCGGCTCGCGCTTGCGTTCGGGCTCAGCTACGAAGAGGCCGAGGCGCGCAAGCTGCGCCATTCCGAGGGACTTCTGTCCGCCGACCAGCACCGCCAGGTCTCCGACCTGCTCAGCGCCGACGCCGAGGTCCTTCTCCAGGGCCTGGCGCTGAGCATCAGGGAGCTCTCGCGCGGCGAAAGGCTGCCCACGAGCATCTACCTCTGTGGAGGCGGGAGCCTTTTGCCCGAGCTCACGCTCGAGATGGTCAAGAACAACTGGGCCGCCGGCCTGCCGTTCCCGCGCGAGCCCCGGATCCGGCACCTGGTGCCGTCCGACGTGCGCAACCTGACCGACTCCACCGGGCAGCTTTCGAGCCCTCAGGACGTCGCCCCGATGGGCCTTGCGAACCACGCTCTTCGCACCGAAGCAGAAGAGCGAGACACCGTGAACACCGTCATGCGCCGGGTCCTAGGCGCTATAAAGGTCTAACCAGAGACCCCTAGGAGATTTGTAAACGCCATGGCAACGAACCCTATATACGTCGAAACCGAAGAGGAGGTCCCCGAGGTAGTCGAGCGTCTTCGCCGATTCCACGGCGAGGACACGATGCTCGTCCTGCCGATGCGGTCGCGCATCGGGCAGAGCCGCTTCAACTTCCAGCTGCTGCGCAACTACGCGGCGCGTCTGGGCAAACGGGTGACCGTCGTGTGCGACGACCCCGCCGTCCAGAAGATGGCGGCCGAGAGCGGGTTCGCCGTGTTTGGGGCGGTGGGACCACTCGGTGAGGGAATCGCATCAGAGGCAGAGGCGCCGGCGCCGGTCCGGCGCTGGTGGCAGCGAAGGCGCGCGGAGGAAACGACCCACGTGGGCATCGCCGCGCCCACCAAGCTGCTGACGAAGACCGCGACCGAGCTCCGCCCTGGGCGCTTCCTCCTGTACGTGACGGCGGCGACGCTGCTGCTGGTCGGTATCTTCGGCGCAGCGATCTTCGTGCCCGCGGCGTCCGTGACCCTGGTCGCGCAGGCGGCGCCCTTCACCCAGAAGGACGTCGAGATCCAGGCGCAGCCAGGCAAAGCCCCGATCCGCGTCCGCGCCGTTGTGATCTCACGCTCGAACTCGCAGGGGTTCAAGACCACAGGGTTGATCTCAGTCCCGCTGGCTCCCGCGATCGGCCAGGTGGTCTATACCAACGACCTGAAAAGCTCGTCGTTTAACAATTCTCCAGGTCTGCTGTTCCTTCGCGG
>DAIPXW010000239.1:0-4371 GCA_036783075.1 Candidatus Dormiibacterota bacterium
GGCGGGCGCCGGGGCGGATGGACCCGACCTCGCCCTCCACCTCTCCAACAGCTCCACCGCGGAGGGGATGATCCCGCGCGGCAGGAGCAGAATCACGATCAGGAAGACCGCCGCGTAGAACACGAGATAGAGGCGGCTGGCGCCGTAGTTGTAGGCGAGCGAGAGCTGCGCGGGCTCCAGGATCAACGCGCCGAGGATCGGCCCGCTCAGGGTGCCGAGGCCGCCGAGGAACACCATGAGGACCATTGAGATCCCGATCAGCGGATCGACGACGAACTGCGGGTAGATGTAGGTGATGTAGTACCCGTACACGCCGCCGATCATCCCGACGAGGCAGGCGCTGACCACGAAGGCCGTGAGCTTGAAAGCGCGGGTCGGCACGCCGACGGCGAGCGCCTTGTCCTCGTCGTCGCGGATGGCAAGCAGGCCCAACCCGAACTTCGAGTTGCGAATCAAGAAGGAGGCGCCGAGCCCCAGCGCGGCGAGCGCCAGCATGGCGTAGTAGAACGGGGTGTTGAAAAAGTAGCCGTTCCAGTCCGGACTCGGGAAGCTCAGGCCGGCGCCGCCGCCGGTCAGCCCCACCAGGTTCTCCGCCAGCAGCTGCAGCATGAACATGAACGCGATCGTCACGATGACGAAGGTGGCGGCCCTGGTCCGCAGCGCGAACCAGCCGATCCCCACCGCCAGGACCGCGGTCAGCAAGCCGGCGACGGGCACGAGCAGGAAAGGTGCGTAGCCGCCCGCGATCTTCAGGTGGGCGAGCAGCAGCCCGAGCGAGTACGCGCCGAAGCCGAAGAACCCCGCGTGCCCCAGGGAGATGTACCCGGTATACCCGCCCATGATGTTCCAGGCGGTCGCAAGGCCGATGTACATCATCGTGAACACCGCGATGTTGGTGGTGGCTGGGTCCGGCGCGATCGCCGGGACCAGGAGGGCGACGGCGAACACGGCCATGACGCCCAGACGCTTGATCAGCCGCATGTGACGCCGCATCCTCACAACCGGTCCCGCACGCGGACGCCATAGAGACCCTGCGGACGGAACAGAAGGACTACCACCAGGATCACGAAGAAGACGAAGCTCGCCCAGACCGGCGAGATCACCACGGACGTGATGTCCTCCGAAACGAGCATCACCAGCGCCGCGATGATTGCCCCGCGCAGGCTGCCGAGACCGCCCAACACGATGATTGTGAGCAGCCGCGAGATGAGGTCGTAGTGGCTTCCGGGGTTGAAGGCGTTCGTGATGCCGAAGACCACACCGCCCGCGGCGGCGGTGGCCATCCCGATGCCGAACGCGACCGCGGCCACGCGATCCACGTCGATGCCGATCAGCTGGGCCGCGGTCCGGTTGAGCATGGTCGCGCGGATCGAGGCACCGAACGTGGTGCGGTAGAGCATCAGGAAGATCGCGCCGAGGATCGCCAGACAGAGGACGAAGCCGAACACGTAGACGTAGGTGACCCGGAAGCTGCCGATAGGGAAGCTAGCGGAGTCATACCAGGCCCGCATCTGCACGTAGTTGGTGGTGAAGAAGTAGCCGAGCAGTCCTTCGATCCCGAGCGCAAGCGCATAGGTGACCAGCACCGACAGCGCCTCGCGGTCGGCCTTGAGAGGCCGGACGAAGACCACCTGGAGGACCATCCCGAGGACGAACATGACGGGCATCGTGATCACCAGCGTGAGAAACGGGTCGATGTGCACCGAGCGCCAGACCGCGAAGCTCAGGTAGGCGCCCAGCACGACCAGGGCGCCGTGGCCGACGTTGATGATGCGCATGACCCCGAAGATCAGCGTGAGACCCGATGCCATGAGCGCGTAAACGCCCCCGGTGAGGATCCCGAGCACCGCCGCTTCCAGTACCAGGGTCATGTTTTGCCGCGGGGACGGTGCGTGCTTGTCACCGTCCCCGCGTCACATTACAGCCAGTGCTGGTACCGGCCTGTCCTACTGCCAGCTGTTCTTCGGGTACTCGGGCTTCGCCGCCGCGACCGACGGCGGGTAGACGAAGATCGCCTGGCCGCTCTGCCACTGCTCGATGTACACGCCGACGCCGCCCTGTGGCTTGCCGGTCGAGTCGAACGACATCGGGCCCTGGATCGTCTGGTAGGTGCCCGAGTGCATCGCGGCGATGAGCTTCTGGTTGTCGATGCTGCCGGCCTTGGTCGCGGCCTGGTCGACCACCTGTCCGACGCTGTACGCCTCGGCGGAGTCGCCGCTGATGTCGGCGGCCGTGCCGCCGTACTTGGTGGTGAACTCGCTTACGAACGCGCTGTTTCCGTAGGCCGTGGCGTTGGCGGTCCAGCCCGCCGGCACCATGATCCCTTCGGTGTTGTTGCCGAGGGGGCCGGAGAAGGTGCTGCCCTGGTCTGGGCCGGTCGTCTCGATGATCGACTTGGGGTTGTAGTGCTGCTGGATGAAGGTTTTGGCGAACGCGAGCGCGTCCGGCAGCTGCGTGCCCAGGACGACCGCGTCGGCGTTCGAGCTTGCCACCTGGAGGGCGATCGGGGTGAAGTCCGTGGTCTCGGCCGGGTATACCTTGTAGTAAGCGGTCCTGATGCCCGCCGCCTCGAGCAGGCTCTTGGCCTTGTCCACCTGGGGCTGCGTGAAGGGGTCGTCTTGCGTGGCGTACGCGACGCTTGCCGGTCGCTGGGCCGCAGGAAGAGCCAGCAGGAACTTGGTGTAGCTCACGAGGTTGTCCTCGACCGCGGCCGGCTGCACGAAGAAGATGTTTGTCAGGCCGCGGTTGAAGACGTTGGGGCCGCCGCCCGCGGGCTCGGGAAACGCGTAGTTGTAACGGGCGACCACGGTGGAGGCGGGGATCGTCAACAGACTCGAGAACGGACCGAACACGAGCGCCACCTTGTCGACCGTGATGAGATTCTGGTAGTTGGTGACGACCTGCTGCGTGCTGCTCGCGTCGTCGACGTATTTCATCGTCACCTGGTGATTGAGGAGGCCGCCTTTCTTGTTGATGTCCTGCGCCCACAGGTCGTAGCCCTGCTCTAGGGCTTTGCCGTCGCCCGAGAAGTCGCCCGAGAGGGAAAGCGAAACTCCGATCGTGATCGGGGCCTGCGGTGAGGGGGTCGCGGTTCCCCCGCCGCCTCCGCAAGCGACCAGGGCCAGACCTATGCCCGCCACAGCTGCCGTGATTGGCCTTCGCATCCTAGCTCCCTTTAAAAGTGGGTCCTGCGCCTGATGCACAGGGCGGCGTTTCGCTTGCCATGAACAAACGATTGCCTTATGTTAGGGATGACCGAATCGAATGTCAATCAGGGGATCTAAGCCATGCCGGTGACTCTCAAGGACCTGGCGGCGAGGGCCAAAGTACACCCCTCGACCGTGTCGCGGGTGGTGAACCAGGACCCTGGCCTGAGGATCTCCCACGCGACCAGGCAGCGCATCGAGGCGCTCCTGCGGGAGACGGAGTACAGACCCAACGGAGTCGCCCGCGGGCTCAAGCTTCGCCAGACGCTCGTCATCGCCGTCGTCATCCCGGACATCACCAACCCTTTTTTCGGCGCCCTGTTTCGGGGCATCGAGGACGGTGGCGCTCCGCGGGGTTACCAGGCGCTGCTGTGCAACACCGACGGAAGCCCTGACCGCCAGCGCGCCCACCTCCACGCCTTGACGGCGCGACGCGTGGACGGGATCGTGATCGCGAGCTCGTTTCTGAAGGACTCGTCCGTGCGCTGGCTGCGGCACCAGCACGTCCCTTACGTGCTCGTCAACCGCTTCAGCGACGAGGGGGTCGACCCGTTCGTCGGCTCAGACGACGTGGCCGGCGCCCGACTGGCGACACAGCACCTGATCGATCTCGGCCACGTTCGAATCGCTCATCTGGCGGGCCAGCCGACCGTGAGCACAGGCGTGCTGCGCCGGCGCGGGTACCAGGCGGCCATGGCCGATGCCGGCCTTGTCGCCGACCCGGATCTGACGGTCGAGTCTGGCTTCACCGAGGAGGGCGGGATGCGCGCCGCGGAGCGGCTCCTGGCGCTCCCGGAGCCGCCCACCGCAGCCTTCGCCGTGACGGACATCGCCGCCGTGGGTGCTTACGGTTACGCGCGGAAGCTCGGCCTGCGCGTGCCTGAGGACTTTGCGATCGTCGGCTACAACGACATCCCGCTCGCCGGCCGGCTCACTCCCGGCCTGACGACCGTGCACGTCCCCACCCACGAGTTCGGGAGCGCCGCCGCGCGCATGCTCCTCGAGCAGATCGACGGCGGTCGCATCACTCCGAAGCGGGTCGTGTTCACCCCCCAGCTCGTCGTGCGCGGCTCGACGCTGCGCGGTGTCGAAGAGCGTGAAAGCAGGCCTGCGGCCCGCAGCGACGCGACCGAGTAGGCTATGGGGACAAACGTTTGCGCGGCCG
>DAIPXW010000240.1:0-4343 GCA_036783075.1 Candidatus Dormiibacterota bacterium
CGCCGCGCTCCGCGCGATCTTTCTATGTGTGATCGGAACAGCTCTGATCGCGACGTGGCGGTGGCAATCCCCCTGGTAGGTGACAGCCCGGGTCACCCGCGACAATTAGCGGGTGACCGCACGCGTCCTCGACGGGAAAGCCGTGGCCAAGCAGATCTTTGGGGAGGTCGCTCAGGCTGTGGCCACGCGGGTGGCTGCGGGCGGTTCTCAGCCGAAGCTGGCGACCGTGCTGGTGGGCGACGACCCGGCCTCCGCCCAGTACGTCGAGCTGAAGCAGCGAAACGCCAGGCAGGCCGGTATCGCCTCTGAGGACCACCGCCTCCCGTCACGCACGACGACCGACGAGCTCCTCGCGCTGGTCGAGAGGTTGAACCGCGACGAGAGCGTAAGCGGGATCCTGGTCCAGCAGCCCACGCCTTCTCACATCGACATGTCTCGCATAGTCATGGCCCTCGACCCCGTCAAAGACGTCGATGGCTTCCATCCCGTCAATGCCGGCCGGGTGGCCCTCGGCCTGCCTGGGGGAGTCGAACCCTGCACGCCGGCGGGTATCATCGAGCTACTCCAAAGGAGCGGCATAGAGATCGAGGGGGCGAACGCGGTGGTGGTCGGCCGCAGCAACCTCGTGGGCAAACCGACGGCGCTCCTCTTGCTGAGGCGCAACGCGACCGTGACCGTCTGCCACACCCGCACCAAAGATCTGGCCGCGCACACGCGTTCGGCCGACATACTCGTCGCCGCCGCCGGCAAAGCGAACCTGATCACGAAAGAGATGGTCAAGCCGGGTGCGTCGGTGGTCGACGTCAGCACCAACTGGGCAAACGGCCGCCAGGTGGGCGACCTGGGCCCGGGCGTCGACGAGGTCGCCGGATGGCTCACTCCAAACCCGGGTGGGGTAGGTCCGATGACGCGCGCGATGCTGATCAAGAACACCTACGAAGCCGAGTCGCGCCGCCGCCCTTAGTGGTCGACCCGCGCGCGCAACTGAAGATGTTCAAATGTGCGCTCAAATGACGGATCGAGCTCCTCTCATCGCGGCGCAGCGGCTGGTGAGCGGTTTTCGCGGGTACCAGCTGGTCGTGGCGGCCTGCCGACTCAGCCTTCCAGACCTCGTCGCGGTTGGCCCGCAAACCGCAGACGACCTTGCAGCCCAGACCAACACCCACCCGCGGTCCCTGCGCAGAATGCTGCGCGGGCTTGCGGCGTGGGGCTTCTTCGTCGAAGAGATGGACGGTCGGTATGCGTCGACCGCCGTGTCGGACCTGTTTCGAGCGGACAAACCCGGCCTGCGCAACATCACCGTGATGCTCGCCGAGGAGGGCTACCAGTCCTGGGGCGAAATGATGTACACGTTGCACACTGGAAAACCGGCGTTCGAGCACATCTTCGGCATGGGCCGCTGGGAAAAGTTGGCCGAGGACCCCGCCGCCCTTGACCAGTTCAACGCAGCAATGGTCGAAACATCGACACGAATCTCCCGGGCGTTGGTCGCCTCGTATGCCTTCGAAGCCGTGCATTCGGTCGTGGACGTTGGAGGCGGTGGCGGTGCGCTGCTCGCGGGCGTCCTCCAGGCCTATCCAGAGATGAACGGCACGCTTTTCGACCTGGCCCAGGGACTCGTGGGAGCCCGTGAGAGTATGGCGGCGGCGGGTCTCGGCGGCCGGGTCAGCGTGAAGGAGGGCAGCTTTTTCGAAGAGGTGCCTTCGGGTGCCGACCTCTACATGCTCAAATCGATCGTCCACGACTGGGACGACGAACGGGCGGTGGCACTTCTTCGAACCTGCCGAAAGGCGATGCATCCGCGCGCAAAGCTGGTACTCATCGAGCGAGAGCTGCCTGAGCGCATCGACGACCCAGACGCCGCGCTGCTAAGCGTCATGACCGACCTGCACATGATGATCGTCCACGGTGGCGCCGAGCGAACCGCGAACGAGTACCGCGACCTGATGGCCGAAGCGGGCCTGCGGTTGACCCGCGTGATCCCGACCGACACGGGTTTCTGCGTGGTCGAAGCGGTGGTCGCGCAGGCTTAACCCGTGACCTACGAGGAGGCCCTCTCTTTCATCTCGAAGCAGGGCCGCTTCGGCATGAAGCTCGGAACGGAGAGGACGCGCGCGATTCTCGATCTGATGGGTGCTCCCGACCGCGGACTCAGGGGCGCACTGATCGCCGGCACGAATGGGAAGGGATCGACGGGCGCGTGCCTGGCGTCGATACTGCGCGCCTCGGGCAGCCGCGTCGGGTTCATGCCCAAGCCCCATCTGATCTCGTACACCGAGCGCATCGAGCTCGATGGAAAGGCCATCTCGGAGACCGAGTTCGTCGAAACACTCGAGGGTCTGATACCTGTCCTGGACCAGGTGGCGGCTGAAATGGGACAAGCGACCGAGTTCGAGATGCTCACGGCGCTAGCGCTAGCGTTCCTGGCGCCGAGGGTGGACCTCCTGGTCTGCGAAGTTGGCCTGGGCGGCCGGCTCGACGCGACCAACGCGATGGACCTCGGGATCTCGTTGATCACCAACGTCGACCTCGATCACCAGAAATACCTGGGCAACACAATCGAGCAGATCGCCAGAGAGAAGGCTGCGATCATCAAGCGGCACAACCACGTCATCACCGGCTGCGAGGGCCCCGCCCTGGCCATAGTGGAGGAGAACGCACGGGCGGCAAGCGCGCCGGTGTGGCGCCTCGGACGGGAGATCTCCCTCGAATCGCGATCGCTGGGTTGGAACGGCCACATCCTGGACGTGACCGGCCCCGGTTTTGCTCATGCCGGCCTGACGCTGCCGCTGGTCGGCGATTACCAACCCGCCAACGCGGCCATGGCGGTGGCGACGGCCCACCTTCTCGCCAACGTCACGGACCGCGAGGTTCGCACCGGGCTCGAGACCACGCGATGGCCCGGGCGGCTAGAGGTGATTGCTGAGCACCCCCGTGTCATCCTCGACGGCGGGCACAACCCGGCGGCGATGACCAAAGCCGGCGCCGCGTTGCGCCGCCTCATCGGCGCCGAGCGCCTGGTGGCCGTGTTCGCGATGCTGAGCGAGCGCAACCCGGTGGAGCTTCTCGGTGCCTTGCGCACTTTGAAGCCCGACGCGGTGGTCTTCACCGAACCGGCCAGCGCAGGGGGCCACGCGGTGCCGGCCGATCAGCTTGCCGCGACATTCGGCGCGGGCGGTCAGGCCGTTCGGCCGGCCGCGGCGGCGCTTGAAAGGGCGCGTGCAATCGCGGGCGCAGACGGCAACGTCCTCGTCTGCGGTTCCCTGTACCTGGTCGGCGAGATCCTCGCGTCCAACAGGTACTAGCGAGCTCGTAGAAAGCGAGCGCAGAGGTAGATGCTGCCGGCGATCATCGGCAGCAGCAGCACAAGGCCAAGGGCCGCCCACTGCCAGCCACCGCTGATCGCGAGTCCGCTGAGCAGCACTGCGGCGAGGAGCAGCCCTCCGCCGCCGATGGCCAGGTCTCGGGCGGGCTGGATCGCGGCCGGTTCCGTTGACCGATGGGCGGGCGCCGGAACGGCTCGCCGGGCGCGCGCGAACAAGCCGTAAAGGACAAAGCTGATGCCGGCCAGGCCTCCGAGGAGAGTGATGACCTCCGCGATCAAGCCTTCCCTCGTGTCCGCCACGCGGGTTGCCGCGGCGAAGGCGACGCCGATGAGCACGATGCCCGTACCTAACGAGAGCCAGCGCATCAGCTCGACGCGGAGAGGATCCCGGCGCGCAGCTTCCTCATGCCTCTAATCCACCGGTCGTAGTCACCGGCCTTCCGGCGGAAGTATTCGGCCACTTCAGGGTGCGGCAGGATCAGAAACTTCTCGTTGGCGAGGCCCTGGAGCACGACTTCTGCAACGGCCTCCGGCTCGAGGGCGTTTGCGGTTAGAAATTCGAGGCCCAGCCTTTGCTCGGCGGCGAGCATGTCGGTCTTGACTCCTTGAGGGCAAAGGCACGAGACCCGAATGCCCTGATCGCCATGCGCGATCGAGAGCCATTCGAAAAAGGACAGCGCCGCAGCCTTGGTCACGCCATAGGGCGCCGCCAACACGTGGTTGAGCAATCCAGCCGCCGACACCGTGCCGAGGATGTATCCCTCACCACGCTCCAGCATCGCGGGCAGAACGTACCGGGCGACGAAGACGTGGCTCATGAGGTTCACGTCCCAGATTCGCTGCCATTGCTCGGTCGGCGCCTCCGGGCCCCCGCCGACCGCGATCCCGGCGTTCGAGCAGAAGATGTCGATACGCCCGTGCTCAGCCTCCACGCGATCGACCAGCATCTTCACGTCGCCCTCACGTGACACGTCGCACTCGACCGCGACGCCTCCGATTTCGGTGGCTACGGCTGATG
>DAIPXW010000241.1:0-4333 GCA_036783075.1 Candidatus Dormiibacterota bacterium
CCAACCCCGCCAAACCCGCCGGCCCGCCCTGCTCGTGCGACCGGTGCGCGCAGGCGTGGTGGCGAAACCAGGGGCCTGATGAGGCCGTCGCCCGGGCCAAGACTGGCGCAGGCCTGGGCCGAGCGAGCGCCGGCTAGACCATCCCCAGCTCCCAGCGCGCTTCCTCTGTCATGCGCTCTGGGGTCCATACCGGTTCGTAGACGATGTCGACTCCTGCGTCCTGCACCCCCGGAAGTGTGAGCAGGTGGTCGCGGACGTCGGCCATCACGTCCGCCGCCATCGGGCAGCCGAGAGCGGTGAGCGTCATCTTCACGTCCACGCGTTCCGGCTTGATCGCGATGTCATAGATGAGGCCGAGGTCGACGATGTTGACCGGGATCTCAGGGTCGTAGCACTGGCGCAGGACCTCGATCACGTCCTCGGGCTTGACCGTCGAGTCGGGCGCCACGGTGGAGGTGGGTGTGAAGTCGGTCACGGTTTCTCCAGCGGCAAGCCTGCGTCGCGCCAGGCCTTCGTGCCGCCGCGGAAGTTCACGACGTCCTTGACGCCAAGAGCAACCGCCATCTCCGAAGCGATCGCGGAGCGCTCGCCGACCTGGCACACGAAGATCGTCTTGTCGCGGAACTTGAGCGCCTGTGGGTTCGCGAAGTTCGCGAGTATGAAGTTCAGGACCAAGTGGCGCGCACCGGGCACGTGGCCCTTGTTGTACTCCCAGTCCTCGCGGACGTCGACGACCTCATAGCCTTCATCGATCAGCTTCTGGATCGAATCCACCGTAAGGTCCCGAAACGGCGCCTCCTGGTTCGTCATCTATCTCTCCTCATCCTCGTCCTCGCCGGCGAGTCCATAAGCTCCGACCTTCAGCACCTTCAACGAGAGCAGGGCGCATTTGATTCGCGCCGGCGAGATGTCGATACCTAGCTCGCCGAGGACGTCGGCCTTGCTGATCCTCTTTGCGTCTTCGAGGGGCAGTCCCTTGAGGCGCTCGGTCAGCAGCGAAGCCGACGCCTGCGAGATCGCGCAGCCCCGTCCGTGGAACTTGATGTCCTCGATCACGCCGTCCTTGATCCGGAAGTCCATCCCGATGACGTCTCCGCAAAGGGGGTTGTCCTCTTCGTGGCTGATGTCCGGGCGCTCGAGGCGCCCGAAGTTCCTCGGGTTCTTGTAGTGGTCGAGGATGTACTCACGATAAAACTGGTCATCCGCGGTGGTGCTCACTTGAAAATCCTCTGGGCCTCTTTGATGGAACCAACCAGGCGATCGACTTCATCCTTCCGCGTGTAGATGTAGAAAGACGCGCGGGCGGTCGCCGCAACCCCGAGCCGGGTCATCAGCGGCATGGCGCAGTGATGGCCCGCGCGCAGGCAGACCTGGTCGCGGTCCGCGATCGTCGCCAGGTCGTGCGGGTGGATGCCATCCAGCGCGAAGGAGATGACACCCGCTCGGCGCGACGGCGGCGGTCCGTAGACGGTCAGCCCTTCGATGTCGCTGAGCGCCTCGTACGCGTATTCGGTGATCTCGCGCTCGTGCGCCTGGACCGCGTCCAAGCCCAGCGCGCCCAGATAGTCGACCGCGGCTCCCAGGCCGATGACCTCGGCGATCGCCTGAGTGCCGGCCTCGAACTTCCACGGCAGCTCGTGGTAGGTGGTGCCCTCGATCCGCACCGTCTTGATCATGTCCCCGCCCGACATGAACGGGTCCATGTTCTCGAGCAGCTCGCGGCGCCCGTACAGGATGCCCGCGCCTGTCGGGCCCAGCATCTTGTGGCCGCTGAACGCGTAGAAGTCGCATCCCAGCGCGCGTACGTCGACCGGCTGGTGCGGCGTGCTTTGCGCACCGTCGACGAGCACGGTGGCGCCGGCGGCTTTGGCAGCGGCCACCATCTCGACGGCCGGGTTGATGGTACCCAGCGCGTTGCTGATCAGGTTGAAGGCGACGAGCTTGGGCGAGCGCTCCAGCAGCTTGTGGAACTGATCGAGGCGCAGCTCTCCTCGCTCGTCGACGTCGACGTATTCGATGTGAGCGCCGTTTGCGGCGGCAAGGATCTGCCAGGGGACGATGTTCGAGTGGTGGTCGAGGATCGTGAGCACGATCAGGTCGCCGCGCTTGACGTGCTTGCGCCCCCAGGAGTACGCGATGAGGTTGATGGCCTCGGTCGTGCCGCGCGTGTAGATGATCTCCTTGGTCGAGCTCGCGTTGATCAGCTCACGCACCTTCTCGCGCGTCGCCTCGTAGCGGACGGTGGCCTCCTCGGCGATCCGGTAGGCCGCGCGGTGGATGTTCGAGTTGAACTTCTCGAAGTAGTCGAGCATCGCCCCAGTCACCTGGCGCGGGCGCTGGGAGGTGTTCGCCGAGTCCAGGTACGCGATGCCGGTCTCGAAGATCGGAAAGTCCTGCCTGATCGCGTCGACGTCAATGGGCTTGGAAGCCAACCTCAATCAGGCACCTCGACGTAGATCTCGGAGCCCTCCACCGTGACCGGGTACGTCTTCGCCGCGACGACCGCGGGAAGGCCGGTGACCTTGCCGGTAGCGAGGTTGAAGCGCGACCCGTGCTGAGGGCACTCGACGTCAATGCCCCAGAGCTCGCCGTCGCTCAGGTAAAACTCCTCGTGGGTGCAGATGTCGTTGAGCGCGTAGAAGCCGCCATCCTCGGCGTGCGCCAGGCAGATCGGGACGCGGCCGGCTTCGACTCGCTTCATCGTCTCGTCGGGCAGCTCGCCGACCGAAGCGACCCGGAACCTAGCCAAGGCGCGACTCCAGCTCGGCCTCGATCAGCGTGCGCGCGTGCACGAACGGGATGCGCTCGAGCACGTCGCCGAAGAAGCCCTGGACGATCATCCGCTTGGCGGTCGTCTCGGGGATGCCGCGCGAGCGCAGGTAGAAGAGATGCTGCGGGTCCACAGGCCCGACCGTGGCGCCGTGCGTGCAGCGAACGTCGTTGTTGTCGATCTCGAGCATCGGGATCGACGTCGCCTTCGCGTGGTCCGAGAGCACGAGGTTGCGGTTCGCCTGGTAGGCGTCAGAGCGCGCCGCGCCTTTCTCGATCCGGATCAGGCCCGCGTACACGGTCCTTGCGACGTCCTGCAGCGCGCCCTTGAAGAGCAGGTCGGAACGCGTGTTGCCGACCTGGTGGTCCTGAAGGGTGTGGAAGTCGAAGAACTGCTCGCCAGAGGCAAGGTAGACCGCCTTGAGCTCGGCGTCCGCACCGTGCCCGACCAGCGAGGCCTCGACGCGCGTCTTGGAGAAGCGACCGCCGAGGGTGACGTTGAACAGGCGCAGCCTGGAGTCCTTCTCGAGCCGGGCGCGCTGATCGCCGAAATGCCAGGCCTTGCGACCCCACTTCTGCAACGAAACGTATCCGACCTCGGATCCTTCGCCGAGGAAGATCTCGGCGGAGCCGCTGCGGTAGCCGGCATCTTCATCCGCCTCGCCGATGTACTCGTCGAGATAATGGAAGCGGGCACCGCGCCCGGCGACGATCACCGTGTGGGGGAGCACCGCGTTGCCGCCGCCATGCGACAGGTGCTGACCTACGATCGGCTCCGCGATCACGACGCCGTCGGGCACGTAGAGGAACGTGCCGCCGGTGAAGAAAGCCGCGTGCAGCGCGCTGAAACGGTCGCGATCGGGCCGGATGAGCGAGAACAGCAGCGGCTGGACCAGCGACGGGTGCTTCTCCGCGGCAACTCGGAGGGGCTCCAGGATCACGTCTTTCGGCAGAGCGGCTAGGCCACCGAGCTTGAACCCGTTCCTGTGCTCGAGCTCGGTGAAGTCCGAGACGTTGAGCCCGCTGACGTCGGTCCGCCGCCATTCCTCGTCGGTCTTGCTCGGGGCCGGTAGGCGCTCGAAGGTCGCGAGCGCCGTGCGCCGGCGCTCGTGCAGCCAGTCGGGTTCGCCCCGGAGGGACTTCTCCAGGGTCTCCGAAGAAAAGCCCATGACTAGCCTACGGAGCCCTCCATCTCGAGCTGGATCAGCCGGTTCAGCTCCACCGCGTACTCGAGCGGCAGCTCCTTGGTGAACGGCTCGATGAAGCCGTTGACGATCATCGTCTCGGCCTCGCTGCGCGTGATGCCGCGGCTCATCAGGTAGAAGAGCTGTTCGTCTGAGACCTTGCTGACCGTGGCCTCATGGCCGAGGGTCACGTTGTCCGCGTCCACGTCGTTGTACGGGTACGTGTCGGAGCGCGACGCGTCGTCGAGCAGCAGCGCGTCGCACTTGACGAACGACTTGCAGTTGTTCGCGCCGGGGTAGACCTTGATGTGCCCGCGGTACGAGGTCCGGCCGCCGCCCTTGGAAATCGACTTCGAGGTGATGGTCGAGGTCGTGTTCGG
>DAIPXW010000242.1:0-4322 GCA_036783075.1 Candidatus Dormiibacterota bacterium
TGCTGAAGGTCGAGCTGACCGGCGATCTGCCGTCGGACCTGCTTGACGAGGCTGGCTACAAAGAGGTCACGGAGGCGTCGGCCGGGTAGGTGGCCTACCTCGTCCACTCCGAAGAAGACCGCGCCGCGATGCTGGGCGGCATCGGCGCCCGGTCGATGGACGACCTCCTCGTCGACATCCCGCCGTCGCTTCGCCTCGAGTCGCTCGATCTGCCGGCGGGCCTGTCCGAGTTCGAGACCATGGCGCACGTCGCGTCCCTCGCCGCGCGCAATCGCGTGTACGCCGATCGGTTGACGTTTCGCGGTGGCGGCGTCTATCGCAGGTTCATACCGGCCGCCGTCGCCGCGGTCACGTCGAAACCCGAGTTCTACACCGCATACACGCCCTATCAACCCGAAGCCAGCCAGGGCACGCTGCAGGCGATCTACGAATTCCAGACGATGATCGCCGAGCTGACGGCGCTGGACGTGGCGAACGCCTCGCTGTACGACGGGGCGACCGCTGTCGCCGAGGCCGCGATGATGGCCTTCGTCCACACCGGGCGCAACGAGGTCGTGGTTTCCGGCTACCTCCACCCGGAATATATGGAGGTGCTTCGCGCCTTCAGCGCGGGCCGTGGCATCAAGGTCCGCAAGGGCACTCAGCCGAACGCGAAGACCGCCGCCGTCATCTTCCAGCAGCCGGACTTCCTCGGCCTCCTGGTCGACGCCCGGTCGCTGACCGAGGGTGCCCACGCGGCCGGCGCGCTGGCCATCGCATGCGTCGACCCGATCAGTCTTGCGATCCTCGCGCCTCCCGGCGAGTACGGCGCCGACATCGCGGTCGGCGAAGGCCAGCAGCTCGGTCTGAGCCCAAGCTACGGTGGCCCACACGTCGGCTTCATGGCCTGCCGCCGCGAGCTGGTGAGGCGGCTCCCAGGTCGCCTCGTGGGCAGCGCGCACGACGCGCAGGGCCGCCGCGGCTTCGTGCTCGCGCTCTCCGCTCGCGAGCAGCACATCCGCCGTGAGAAGGCGACCTCCAACATCTGCACCAACCACTCGCTCTGCGCGCTGGCGGCCAGCGTGTACATGACCTACATGGGCCCGGACGGACTCCGGGAGGTCGCGGAGGTCAGCTTCAAGCGGGCACACGCTCTCGCCGAGCGGCTGGCGGCCCTGCCCGGATGGGAGCCTGCATTTCCCGACAGGCAGTTCGTCAACGAGTTCCCGATGCGGGTGCCGAAACCGGCCGTGGTGCTGCGCAAGCTCGCCCGCAAGGGGATTCTCGGGGGGTTGGACACGCACCGGTGGTTCCGCGAGCTCAAGGACGTCGTCACGTTCGCGTGCACCGAGGTCAACGACCCGCGCGCGCTGGACGAGCTGCTCGAGGCGATCGAGTCATGACCGAGCCGCTCAGCTTCGAGAAGAGCCGCGTCGGCGCGCACCCGCCGCGCCTGCCCGAAGCCGGCGTGCCCGGCCTGGACTCCTCCACGGCGCTTCAGAGCGATTTCGTGCGCGCGCGCGCGCCGGAGCTCCCGCGGCTCAGCGAACCGGAGATCATGCGCCATTACAGCCGCCTGGCCTCGATGAACTATTCGATCAGCAAGGAGTTCTACCCGCTGGGCAGCTGCACCATGAAGTACAACCCGGTCGCGAACGAGGCGGCAGCCGTTCTTCCCGGCTTCGCCGACCTGCACCCGTACCAGGACGAGGACACGGTCCAAGGCGCGCTCGACCTCATGTGGCGCCTGGAGCGTGCGCTGTGCGCCGTCGTGGGGGTCGACAGGGTGACCCTGCAGCCCGCGGCAGGCGCGCACGGGGAATGGACCGCGCTGGGGATGATCAAGGCTTATCACCACTCTCGGGACGACGCCAGGACAGAGGTTCTGGTCCCGGACTCGGCCCACGGCACCAACCCCGCCAGCGCCGCTCTCAGCGGCTTCCACGTCGTCGAGGTGAAGTCGGGGCCCGACGGCCGGATCAGCCTGGCGGACCTCGAGTCCAAGCTGTCGCCGAGGGTGGCAGCCCTCATGCTCACGAACCCCAACACCTTAGGCCTGTTTGAACGAGAGATACTGGATATTGCGGAAATGGTGCACGCGACGGGTGCGATGCTGTACTACGACGGCGCCAACCTGAACGCTTTCATGGGCATCTGCCGCCCGGGCGACATGGGCTTCGACGCCGTGCACATGAACCTCCACAAGACGTTCACCACTCCGCATGGCGGTGGCGGCCCGGGCGCCGGGCCGGTCGGCGTGAAGGCCGATCTCGAGCCGTTCCTGCCCACCCCGACGGTCGAGCGGACCAACGGGCACTTCAAGCTCGACTTCAAACGGCCCCAGTCGATCGGCCGGGTACGCAGCTTCTACGGCAACTTCGGGATGCTCGTCCGCGCGTACACGTACATCGTCGCGATGGGCGGCGACGGGCTCAAGCAGGCGTCACTGGACGCGGTCCTGGGTGCGAACTACCTGCGGAAGCTGGTCGAGCACGACCTCGAGATGCCTCACGAAGGTCCGTGCATGCACGAGTTCGTGGCCAGCGCCCACCACCTCGCCCACCAAGGCGTGCGGGCCCTGGACATCGCCAAAGCCCTGCTCGACCGGGACTTCTACGCCCCGACGATCTACTTCCCTCTCGTGGTGCCCGAGGCCATCATGGTCGAGCCGACGGAAACCGAGAGCAAAGCGACCCTGGACGCCTTCGCGGCGGCGATCAAAGAGATCGTTGCGGAGGCCAGGACGAACCCTCAGGCGCTGCACGACGCACCCAAAACCTTGCCGGTCGGCCGGCTCGACGATGTGGCGGCGGCCCGCAAGATCAACCTGTACCTGCAAGGCCTGAGCGAGGATCCTGTCCTACGCTGGAAATCGCCTGGAAAATAGGCCCTGTTAAGGGCCGCCCGAGGGCCATTTTCGAATTCGAAATCCGGTAAAATCAGGGTCCTGAAACTCTGCCCAGTTGTCCCCTACGAGTTCTCCACGCTGGGAGGGCCCATTTACCGGTGATGGCGGCCAAAAACCCCTTGCCGGAACCGTCCGAGACGCGCGGGTCGCGCGCCGAAGGCCGGAGGCCCAAACCCCTTGGCGCGGATGTGGCGTACACCGCCGAGCAGATCCAGGTCCTGGAGGGCCGGGAGCACGTGCGGCGGCGGCCGAGCATGTACATCGGTTCGACCTCCTCGACGGGCCTCCATCACCTCGTCTACGAGGTGGTCGACAACGCCGTGGACGAGGCCCTCGCGGGCTACTGCACGAGGATCCTGGTCACGCTCCACGCCGACGGCAGCTGCTCGGTGGAGGACAACGGCCGCGGCATCCCTGTCGACATCCACAAGAAAGAGGGTCTTTCCGCCCTCGAGCTCGTGCTCACCAGGCTCAACGCCGGCGGCAAGTTCGGTGGCGGCGGCTATAAGGTGTCCTCCGGGCTGCACGGAGTCGGGGTCTCGGCCGTCAACTTCCTGAGCGAGCACCTCCAGGTCTGGGTGCACCTCGGCGGCAAGATCCACCACCAGGCGTTCGAGCGCGGCGTGCCCACGGGCCCGGTCAAGGTCGTCGGCAAGACCGACCACACGGGGACGGTCGTCCGGTTCTGGCCCGACCCGCAGATCTTTCCGGACACCAGGCTCGACCGTGAGGTGATCCAGCACCGCTTGCGCGAGATGGCGTACCTCAACAAGCGCCTGGAGATCGCGCTCGCCGACGAGGTCGCCGGATTTACGAACACCTTTTACTTCGAGGGCGGGATCGTCTCTTTCGTCCGCGCGCTGAACCGCGACAAAGCGGTCGTCAACGCGATCCCGTTCTATGTCGACCGCGAGGTCGAAGACACCCAGGTCGAAATCGCGCTCCAGTACAACGACACCTTCGTCGAGAACGTGATCGCTTTCGCCAACACGATTCACACGATTGAAGGCGGCAGCCACCTCACCGGTTTTCGCTCCGCGCTGACCAACGTGCTCAACCGCTACGCGCGCAAGGCCGCCATTCTCAAAGAGCAGGACCCGAACCTGACGGGCGATGACGTGCGCGAAGGGTTGACCGCGGTCATCAGCGTGAAGGTCCTCGAGCCGCAGTTCGAGGGCCAGACGAAGGGCAAGCTCGGCAACGCCGAGGTGCAGGGGCACGTGTCGATCGCCCTGACCGAGGGCATGACCCAGTACCTCGAGGAGAACCCGTCCGAAGGCCGGCGCATCGTCGAGAAGTCGCTGACCGCGGCCCGCGCGCGAGAGGCCGCCCGCAAGGCGCGTGACCTGGTCCAGCGCAAGAGCCTGCTCGAATCGAGCACCCTGCCCGGCAAGCTCGCCGACTGCTCGGAGCGCGACCCCGCGCAGTGTGAGCT
>DAIPXW010000243.1:0-4320 GCA_036783075.1 Candidatus Dormiibacterota bacterium
GACCGCGTCGAGCATGGCCCGGATGTCGTCGTAAGCCGAGTCGTCGACGGCGACGAACCGCTCGACGAATCCGATCGCCAGGCCGGCCCGTTCCGTCGCGTCACCACCAAGCCGCGTCACGAGCGCCTGTACGTCGCCGCGCAACGAGTCGGGCACCTTTCGAGTCGCGACCATGGGTTGGATGGTCGAAGGACCGAACGTCGCGATGATTCGGATCCGCGCGGAGAGCGACGGTGTCTCACGCAGCTCGACGGCCAGCACCTGGGAGTCGACGGCGGAGGCGTCGACCTCGCGCCTCGCCACCCTCCAGATCGAATCCTGGTGGAACCCGGTCATCTCCGAGCGTCCGAAGAACGCGCCGGTCTCGCCCATGCCCAGGAGGTGAAACAAAGTCACCAGGTAGCCGGAATGCGAGTCGGGCTCGTTGTAAGCCCATGAGCTCCCGCGAAGGTCTTCGAATATCACGGCCGGGCTCAGGACGGGGACGATCACGTCGGAGAAGTACACAGGCCGGCCCTGGTAGCGGTCTCCCTCGACCACCGGCGCCACGATCGCCTCGACGAGGTCCGGGTTTTCACGCCGCAGCCGGACGTACGGAAGACCGCACACGAAGGCGAAGTCCACCTCGGCCTGGCGGATCAGGTCGAACGAGCTGGCGGTGACGAGCCGGGCCGGCCGCCCGAGCTCCTCGCCCACCCGCCTTGCGATGAGCTCGTAAAGCGGTCTGATGCTTGGCGCGAGGTAGGTGGCGAACACGAGCTCCCTTCCCATCTGCTCGCCCCGAGGCTACCTCGATCGCGAGGTGGCAATTGTGCGAGTATCGACTCATGGAGTACCGGATCGAACAGTTGGCGCGCTCGGCGGGGGTGGCCGTGGACACGATCCGCTTCTACCAGGGCAAGGGCCTGCTCGAGGCGCCCAGGCGCGACGGCCGGGTCACCTGGTACGCCGAAAGCCACCTCGAGCGCCTGCGCCGGATCAGAGAGCTGCAGCAGCAAGGCTTCACCCTGACCGTCATCCAGCGCTTTCTGGCGGGCGAGCTCGAGCCCTCCGACGAAGCGCTCGTCGCCGCCGTCACGCGGCCGGCGGCACCCCAGACCCTGACCCTGGCGGAGCTTGCGGAGCGCTCAGGCGTGGCCGAGCCGCTGCTCAAGAGCCTCGAGCAGGCGGGCCTCCTGGTGCCGGTGGAAGGCGGAGCGGAAGCTGTTTACCCGGCCGACGACCTCGAAGCGATCGCAGCCGGGATGAAGCTGATCGCCGCCGGAGTGCCTCTCGGAGCGCTGATGGACCTCGGCAAGGACTACGCGGCGGCGGTCGACCGCACGGCCCGGCAGGCGGTCGACCTCTTCGACCGCCACGTCCGCGAGCGTATCCAGGCGGAGGGCGGCGCGACGGAGGCCGCCGAGCGGCGCCTGCTCAAGACGTTCAACGAGCTGCTGGAAGCCAGCGGCACGCTGGTCCGGCACCACTTCCAGCGCACGCTGCTGCGCGCCGCTCGGGAGCACATAGAAAAGCGATGATCGCCGCCATGGCCGTCCGGACGTGGGAGCTGGACCGGACGCCCGACCTGGTCGATCTTGTCGGCGCCGCGCGCGACGGCGGCCACGAGGTGATGCTCATCGAACGCCCGATGCCGGACGCGGTGAGTCTCGCGGCGCTAGGCAGGGCGTTCGACCTGGTCGCCGCGAAGGGCGGCGTGGCACTGGAGGATGCCGGAGGGAGGATCGTCGATTTCGAGCCAGGCGACAACCGCCTCCTGGCGGCGGCCCGCCTGTGGCGGAGGCTCGGCCTGTCTCTTACCGGCGGTGATCTCAGAGCACCGGCCACCGGTCCGGTCGCGGTCGGCGGTTTCGCGTTTCACCCCGACCGAGAACCCGGCGGGGCCTGGTCGGGTTTCCCCGCGCTGCTGCTGCGGGTCCCCGCTCTGACCGTGACGAGGGTTCGCGGCCGCACCTTCGCTTCGGCGGCTGCGGCGGGCGCCGAAGACCTCCTCGAGCTGGCGGAGACCGGACTGCGGGCCCCCTCGGCGCGCAAGCTCGAGGTCACGCCGGTGCGCAACCCGGTGTCGTGGACGGCCGCGGTGCACAGCGCCGTCGGCCGGCTTCGCGCGGGTGACGCGGCCAAGGTGGTGCTGGCGCGCGAGGTGCTTGCGCGCGGCGACGGTGTCATCTCCGCGGCGATGGTGGCCCGCTCTCTGCGCGCCGCATACCCGTCGTGCTTCACCTACCTCGTCACAGGCGCGGACGGCACCGCATTCGCCGGCGCCTCGCCGGAGCTGCTCGTGCGGCGATCAGGCGACCACGCGTATGCGCAACCGATGGCAGGCTCGGTCGCCCGCGGAGCCACCGACGCCGACGACGAGCGGCTCACCCGCTCGCTCGAGGAAAGCGCGAAGGATGCGATCGAGCACCGCCTGGTGTCGAGCTTCGTCGTCGAGGCGCTGCGACCGTTCTCGAAGTCGGTGACGGCGCGACCCCCGGAGGTCGTTCGGTTCACCAACATCCAGCATCTGGCCACGGCAGTCACAGCCGAGCTGTCGGCGCCGGCCGCCGATGCCTTGACGCTCGCCGCCGCCCTCCACCCCACACCCGCCGTGGGCGGCTGGCCGCGCGACGCGGCCGAAGCGCTCATCGACGAGCTCGAAGGAATGGAGCGAGGCTGGTACGCCGGTGCGGTCGGATGGATCGACGGACGCGGAGACGGAGAGTTCGCCGTGGCCCTGCGCTGCGGATTGCTGTGGGAGGATGGCGCGCGGCTCTACGCGGGCGTCGGGGTGATGCCCGACTCTGACCCGGCGCGCGAGCTCGAGGAGACGGAATTGAAGTTCAAAGCACTGCTCACAGCTCTCGTGTGATGGACGCGATCATCAACGGAGCGCGCATCCACTACGAACGATCCGGGAAGGGCTCCCCGCTGCTTCTCATCCACGCGGGGATCGCCGATTCGCGGATGTGGGAGCCACAGGCCACGGCTTTCGCCGGCGACTTCGACATGATCAGACCTGACCTTCGAGGCTTTGGAGGTTCCGAGCTGCCACCTGGGTCTTACTCGATGATGGCGGACATCGTCGGGTTGCTCGATCATCTCGGCATCGAGCAAACACACGTCGTCGGGTGCTCGATGGGTGGAACCGTGGCCCTGGATATCGCGCTCGAGCATCCCGAACGGGTCGCGCGGCTGATCCTGGTCGGTTCAGGCGTGAGCGGTGCCGAATTCGGGCAGGCGGACAAGGCTCTGTTCGCCGACGTCGACGCCGCCGACGAGAAAGGTGACCTCGATGCGCTCAACCGAGCCGAGGTGAGGCTGTGGGTCGACGGGCCGCGCCGAGCCGAAGGGGCGGCGCCGCAGGAGATCCGCGACCTGGTGCTGGACATGAACGGCGGGACGATGCGGAGCGACTGGAGCGCCGTCAAGCACGAGGCGCTCGACCCTCCGGCCATCGACCGGCTCGGAAGTGTGCAGGTGCCGACTCTCGTGGTGGTGGGCGACGAGGATCTGCCCCACGTGGGCGTCGTCGCCGGTGTGCTGGAGTCGAAGATCCCCGGCGCGCGCAAGGTCGTGATCAAGGGCGCCGCGCACCTGCCGAGCCTGGAGCGCCCGGACGAGTTCAACCGCATAGCGCGGGACTTTCTGACCGGCTGAAATGCACACGACCATCGGTGGCGCTCGCATCAATTTCGAACGCCAGGGCGCCGGCCTGCCCCTCTTCTTCCTGCATGCGGGCATCGCGGACCTTCGGATGTGGGAACCCCAGGTCGCCGCATTCGCCGTGAGGTTCGACGTGACGCGGCCGGATCAGCGCGGCTTCGGGAAATCGGAGCTACCGCCGGGTCCGTGGTCGCCGGTCGCGGACCTGCTCGCGCTCGTCGATGAGCTGCACTTGAAGCCGGTCGACCTGGTCGGATGCTCGATGGGTGGAGAGCTGGCGATCGACTTCGCTCTGGAGCACCCGCAACGCATCTCAAAGCTCGTCCTGGTGGGCTCGTCGATCGGCGGCTTCACGTTCCGGCCGGAACACGCCCACCTCTTCGCGGACGCAGCCGCGGCGCGCAAAGCTGGCGACCTCGAGGCGCTCAACGAGGCGATGTCGTACCTGTTCCTCGACGGCCCCTACCGTCCACGCGGCTACGTCGCGCAACCGCTGCGCGAGCTGTTCATGGAGATGAACGGGGTCGCTGTTCGGGCCGACTTCGAGAAAGCACCGATGCAAGAGCCGGATCCGCCCGCGATCCACCGCCTCCACGAGATCTCCGCCCGAACACTGGTGATCGTCGGAGACAAAGACGTCCCGCCGGTGATGGAGGCGGCGGACCTTTTGGT
>DAIPXW010000244.1:0-4317 GCA_036783075.1 Candidatus Dormiibacterota bacterium
TTTCCTCCGGGTCGGGGCAAGCGACGAACGAGTCCGTCTCCAGCCAGTCGCCGCGAGGCTGCTTTCGCTGCTTGGCTGCGAGAAGAGGAAGCAGGGAAGCAAGCGCGAACATGCAGAAGTGTCGGCCCTCCGGGATCCTGATCCGGCTCGACTCGGTGACCTCGAAGTAGTCCCCCACCGCCATCCCGCACACCGACCTGCCCTCGATCCGGTCGACCGTCACGCGCAGGTCGTAAAGCGAGGAGACCGCTTTCCGCCTGGCGGAAAGCGAACGTTCATTCATTTGAAAGTCGGAATATTATTGCAGCCCCGCTTCTCCACGATCGCATCGCGACCTGATCGGGGCGGGAGATAGAACCAAGGGGAGGGCGAATCGATGGTTTCGACCAGAAAGAACAGGGTCGTGGCGGGCGCAGCGGCCGCCGCGTTCGCGATCCTGACCGCGTGCGGCGGGGGCGGCGGGGGCGGCACGACCAACCACGTCCTCGTGATCGACAAGTCGTTCGACATGAAGACGGCCGACCCCCAGCGCGAGTTCGAGGTGTCGGGTGGCATCGTGGCCAAGTCGCTGTACAGCACCCTGCTCACGTTCAAGGGCTCGGACTCGGCGACGCCGGTCCCCCAGGTGGCGAGCTCGTACACCGCCTCGTCGGACGCCAAGACGTTCACCTTCAAGCTGCGCACCGACATCAAATTCTCTGACGGCACGCCACTGACCTCAGCCGACGTCGCGTTCTCCTTCAACCGCTTGATCAACATCAAAGGCAACCCTTCGTTCCTGCTGGACGGCATAACGGTGTCGACGCCGGACGCCTCCACCGTCGTGCTCACTTCGGCGGCTGCGAACCCCGCGATTCCTTTCATCATCCCCAACCCGGCCCTGGGCATCGTCAACTCCAAGGTCGTCAAGGCGCATGGCGGAACCGACCAGCCGGGCGCTGACAAGTCCGACACGGCCGAGTCGTTTCTCAACACGACGTCCGAAGGAAGCGGGCCCTACACCCTCAAGTCCTTCAGCACCACGACCGAAGTGGACCTCACCGCGAACCCGAGCTACTTCGGCCCCAAGCCCTTCTACAACACTGTCGTGATCCGCAACATCCAGGCCCCGACTCAGCTGATCGACATCCAGAAGGGCACCGACGAGGTCTCTATCGACCTGTCGTCGGACCAGGCGGCCTCGCTCAGCGGCGGCTCGCTTCAGGTCAAGGCCAGCCCGGGACCCAACGTCTTCTTCCTGTTCTCGAACGACAACCCGAAGATCTCGAAGATCACGCCCAACAAGCATTTCCAGAACGCGATCCGCTTCAGCCTGGACTACGCGTCGTACGTGCAGCTCGCCGGCGCGGGCGCGATCCAGACCCCTGGTGTGGTCCCGAGCATGTTCCTGGGCGCTCTGACACCGGCGGACAACGCCCAGTTCGATCTGACCAAGGCAAAGGCCGAGCTCGCGGCCTCGGGGATCTCGAACCCCACCGTGAACCTGGGCTTTCCGAGTGACTTCACCCTGAACGGCATCTCGTTCGCCACGCTCGCCCAGAAGGTCCAGGCCAACCTGCAGGCGGCAGGGATCAAGGTCAACCTGACCGGGAGCCCCATCTCGGTCGCGCTCGCCGACTATCGAGCCGGCACGGAGCAGCTCGGACTCTGGCTGTGGGGACCCGACTATCCCGACCCCAACGACTACCTCGTGTTCCTCCCCGGCCAGCTCGTCGGTTTGCGAGCGGGCTGGGCGGCAGGCGCGGACCCGAGCCTCGAAGCGCTTGGCGTTCAGGCAAGCTCGAGCACCGACAACACCGCCAGAGGTCAGCTGTTCCAGCAGATCCAGCGGCAGATGAACACCGACGGGCCCTTCTTCCCGCTGATCCAGCCGGGGCAGGTTGTGGTGGCGACCAAGGGCGTGACCGGCGCCGACTACAACCCGACCTGGACGATTGATCCAGCCGGCGTCGGCGGCTAAACACGATCTCAAGCCGGGGTGGCGGCTCCCGCTGCCATCCCGGCCCTTCGTCAGGTTCCTGGTCCGGCGGTTCGCCGCGCTGTTCCTGCTCGGGCTCGGAATCACCTTCGTCGCGTTCGTGCTCACCGAGCTGGTGCCCGGCGATCCGGCCGCGGCAAACCTCGGACAGCGGGCGATCGCCGACCCCGCCGCCGTCCAGGCGTTCCGTGAGCACTACGGCCTGGACAAACCGTTGCCCGTCCAGTACGTGGTCTATCTCCAGCATCTGGTCCAGGGTGACCTAGGGCAGTCCGAGCAGAGTCACAGGTCGGTGCGGGCCGACCTGGCCGAGTACGTGCCCGCTACCGCCGAGCTGGCCGTCACGTCGATCCTGATCGCATACCTGCTGGGAATCACCCTCGGCGTGATCTCCGCGGTACGCCGCAACAGGCTGACCGACCACGTGCTGCGCGTGGTGTCGCTCGGCGGCATCTCGATGCCCACGTTCTGGCTCGCCCTCGTGGCGTTGTACATCTTCTTCTTCAAGCTCGGCTGGGTGCCGGGGAGCGGCCGGCTCGACCCCGGCGTCCTGGCGCCGCCACACGTGACCGGCCTCTACACCTTCGACGCTCTTGTCTCGGGGCAGTTCGACATCCTGACCAACGCCCTGCAGCACCTGATCCTGCCGGCCTGCGTGCTCGCCGCCTACAACGTCGGGCTGTTGACCCGGTTCACGCGGTCGGCCGTGCTCGAGGTCATCAACAACGACTACGTGCAGGCCGCGCGCGCGAAAGGATTGCCGGAGCGGACCGTGATCTTGAGGCACGTCCTGCGCGCCGCTCTTCCGCCGATCATCACGGTGGCGGGCCTCGCCTTCGCCAACGTCATGACCGGGACGGTCCTGGTGGAGAGCATCTTCGCCTGGCCCGGCATCGGGCAGTACGCCTTTCATTCCGCGACCACGCTGGACCTGCCTGCCATCATGGGCGTGAGCCTTTTCGTCGCAGTCGTCTACATCGCCGTCAACTTCACGGTCGACATCCTCTATGGCGTCGTCGACCCGCGGATCCGAGTGGCATGAGCACCCAGCAGCTCCCCCTGCGTTTTCGGCTCGGCCTGGGGCGGCGATCCGGCACTCTCGGCTCAGCCTGGCGCCAGCCGCTCGCCATCGTCGGGATGGTCCTCGCCGGCGCGTGGATCCTCATCGCGATCTTCGTGCCGCTGATCGCGCCGCACGACCCGCTGGCCCAGACCTCTCAGCTGACCCTCGCGCCGAGCCCTGCCCACCTGATGGGGACCGATGAGCTGGGACGCGATGTTTTCAGCCGCGTGCTGTGGGGCTCGCGCCTGTCGCTCCCGCTTGCGTTCATCCTGGTTACCGCGGCGGTCGCCGTCGGTGGTGCGCTCGGCGGGCTTGCCGGCTATTTCGGCGGCTGGGTAGACGAGGTGGTGATGCGGGCGACCGACCTCGTTTTCGCATTCCCGACCATCATCCTGGCGATGGCGGTCACGGCCGCCCTTGGACCGAGCCTCAAAAACGCGGTGCTCGCGGTGCTGATCGTCTTTTGGCCTTCGTACGCCCGTGTCGTACGCGGCCTCGTACAGTCGCTCGGCCAGGCGGACTACGTGGCCGCGACCCGTCTCCTCGGCGCCTCGTCGTTGCGCGCGCTGGTGGTTGACGTGCTGCCCAACGTCGCAGGACCCGTGCTCGTCCTCGCAACGCTCGACCTGGGCAATGCCGTGCTGCTGCTGGCCGGCCTTTCGTTCCTCGGGCTTGGCGCACAGCCGCCCACTCCGGAATGGGGTTCGATGGTGAACACCGGCACGCAGTTCTTCCAGCGGTGGTGGATGGGCACGTTTCCGGGCTTCGCCATCCTCTCGGTCGTGCTCGCCTTCAACTTCCTCGGCGACAGCCTGCGCGACGCCCTCGACCCGCGGTCGTCGTGGGCCGTAAAGGAGCGAACGCGCCGATGACCGAGAGGTCAAGGTCGCGGCGAGCTGATCTTCTGCCAGGGACGCCGTGAACACTCTGCTCTCGGTCAAAGATCTGCGCATCCGCCTGCCCACGGCGGCTGGTCTCGTCACCGTGGTGGACGGCGTCGACTACGAGGTCGAGGCGGGCCAGGTTTTCGGCATCGCCGGCGAGAGCGGAAGCGGCAAGACTATCTCTGTGCTGGCGCTCCTCGGCTTGCTGCCGGACGGCGCCCAGGTCGAGGGCTCGGCGCTGTTCGGAGGCGGCGATCTGCTGCGCCTCGGACGGCGCGCCATGCGGGACGTGCGCGGAAAGGAGATCGCGATGGTCTTCCAGGACCCGCTCACCTCTTTGCATCCGATGATGACCATCGGACGCCAGCTCACCGAGCACATGCGCTTCCACC
>DAIPXW010000245.1:0-4298 GCA_036783075.1 Candidatus Dormiibacterota bacterium
GCCCTTGGCGCCCGCGGTGGTCATGATCGTTTGGAAGGAGCACGGCACGATCTCGAGCGGATCGATGGTCGTGAAGTTGATCGAGTCTTCCGTCTCCGTGCGGACGGTCGCGACAACGGTCCCGGCCGGGATTCGGACCGTGTCGGGCAAGGCCGCCGACAGCCAGAAGGTGACCGGCGCCTTCGCGGCGGTGGGTGGAAAGAGCCGCACGCCGATGAGCTCGAGGAACTTGACGTAGTTCCGGTCGGGCACGCGATTCAGGCGATAGATCGTCTGCTCTGTCATCCAGGCGAACAGCTCGATCAGCGTGACTCCAGGGTCGTGAACGTTGTGGTCGGTCCAGCCCGGGCACTTTTGCTGCACCATCCGTTTGGCCTCGTTGACGAGATCCTGGAAACGTCGATCGTCGAGATTAGGAACCGGGAGCGCCATGGTTACTCCTCCGGTGGGATGGTGTAGAAGGGGAACACCAGGTTGCGAGGGTCGTTCGTGTCGCCGATCGCGTAGCGCACGTCGATGTACACGACCGTCTGGTCGCTAGGGTCGATGGTCACGATCACATCCTTGACCACGATTCGAGGTTCCCAGCGGATCAACGATTCGCGCACCGCGACGGCGATGCGGCTGATCATCTCGGCGTTGATGCTCGAGAAAACATGGTCGTGGATCTCGCAGCCGTAGTCAGGACGCATCGGCCGCTCACCGAAAGCGGTGCCGAGGATCAGCCGGATGCTCTCTTCGATTTCGCGGTCATGTGACACAAGTGCGATGGCGCCTGTCGCGTCGGTGCGCAGCGGAAACGCCCAGCCCGAGCCGATGAACTCTTCGCTCATCCGATCATCACCGTGGCCACGGATGGCACGAGGGTCCCGGGCTCGACGCAGCATGTGCACGTCGATTGCGCGGTGGCCGCACCTTTGCCTTCGATCAACACCGTGGCGCTCCCCATCACGATCTGTCCGATCTCCATCGGAGGAGCCATGTACGGGTCGCTGGGGTGAAGAGCAATGTGCGGCGGCGTGTTCAGGCCCTGCGACCCGACCACGGCGGCGGCCTTGCCGCCGATCATCGTTTTGGTCGCAAGGGCCATCGTGAGCGGAGCCGAGAACGGCAACGGTGGTGAGGGCTGCGGAGCCCCGGTGGCGGGGTTGGGGATCATATGGATGGAGCACATCCCAGTGATCTGGTCTCCCATCACGATCGCAGGCGCGCCCACTTACCCGTTCCTCCTCAGTTCAGCTTGATCATGCCGCCGGTTACCTCAACCTCGGCGTCGCCGCCCACCTTCACCGTCTGGCCCTTCAACTCGAGCTTGCTGCCGGCCTCGATGCTCACATTCGCCTGCGATGTCAGCTTCATGTCGCCCTGTGACTCGATCGTCACCTTGCCCTGGCAATAGATGTGGATCTCGGGGCCCGTCTGCTTGAGTGCGACGCGGACGCTGTTGTCCGCGCTGATCAGGGCGATGCCCGACTTGCCGTCGTCGTCGAAGAAAACCAGCCGGTGTCCTTTGCGCGAGACAAAGCCGCTCCGCTTCACCTTCCCACCGCTTACCAGCCCGTCGCCGAGTGAAGGCTTGTCCTGCCCGTTGTAGAGGCTTCCCACGACATAAGGACGCCTGACGTCGCCGTGCTCGAAGGCAACGAGCACCTCGTCATTCACCTCGGGCAGGAACACCGCTCCCGCGCTCGGGCCGGCGCCAAGCTGCGCCAGCCTCGCCCAGTCCGACTCGTACTCTTCGGCCAGCCAGGGAAACTTGAGCTTGACTCGGCCGAGCTTGTCGGGGTCGTCGTTGTTGGTCACTAGCGCGATCACCACGCCGTAGATCGGCTGTCCGCCACCGCCACCATTGCCGTTGCTGCCGGCAGACAAGAGGCCGAACAGCGAGCGGTTTTGGCGCCCGCTGACGGTGAAGTGCGTGCGGTAGCCCTGCTTGTCGAAAACGTGGCGAGTCTGGGTCAGCGTGTAACTGCCGGTGAAATGGTCGGCCACCTGCGAAACGCTGACGGCGACCCCGGCCTTGAGCTTCGGATTGCCCAGGGCGATTCCTTCAGCTTCTGCGACCGCGCTCCCGATATGCTCCGCGTCCGCGCTGGCGGACGCCTCCGCCTCGCCCTGCGTCGCGATGGGCCGGTTGATCGTCGTGTAAGTGCGATTGCCGAACTTCTCCGCCATCGACGAGGCGGTCATGGGAAGCGCGGCGCTGCTGGCGCCGGCCGGCGCCGAGCCGATGATGGGCTGCTTGGTCTTGGGGTCCCAGCCGCGGTTCTTGACCTCCTTCACCTGCTCGGCTGCGCTGACCCGCCCATTGAACTCGAGGAGCTCCTTGCCGGATACGAGCTGGAGTGGATTCGCGGAGTTGAAGTCGCCGCCCGTTGGAGCCCCTGATGACGGTGTGGGTTTGCGGAAGTTCAGCTTCCCGTCTTCGACCCCGACTTCGAAGCCGATCTCCTTTGCCCGTGCCTGGAGAAACTCCCACTCCGAGAGGTTGAACTGCGACACGTGGTCGCGCGTCGTCTTCGAGTCGTCGATGACGCCGACTTCGAGGTTGTTGCGGCTGGCCACTGTCTGTGCGATGTCAGAGTCCTTGACGTTCCGGTAGGTCTGAGTCACGCGCCCGTGGTGAAGCCTGTGCGAAGCGTCGTAGCCGCGCACGATTGCGAGGCTGCCTGGAGTGCCGTACACAGCGTCGAAGCCGGTGACCTCGCCCGAGATCAGCAGCTCGTGCGTCTTGCCGCCGAGCGGCAGCGACGAGATCTTGACCTTTGAGCCGATCTCCACCTTGGACTTCTTGAAGACGTCCTTGTTGGTGTCCCTGAATGTCAGCGTGAACATGTCGGGGCTGTGGAGATGGTCCTCGACCACGACGCGTTCCAAGAGCTGCTCGAGATCGTGCGACAGCTCGGTGCCGTCGATCTCGATCTTTGGGCGAAGAGTGAAGTCACCTTTTGCCATGCGATCTCCTAGGCCATCGCCACTGCCTCATCCGTGGTCGGGATGAGGAGCCGGGTGCCGGGGCTGACGCGCAAGGGGTCGTCGATGGCGTTGAACTGGGCCAGCGCGCGCCACAGCGTCGGGTCACCGAATTCGGCCCACGAGATCGAGTGCAGCGTGTCTCCCGCAGCGACGACCCGCACCCGGCGGCCTGCGATCGAGCCTGACGTGGGGTTCGTCCCTTTTGGATCGGTCGGGACCTCTTCCATCGTGATGTTTGCCGTGGCCCGGATCGGCGTGCCGTCGGACTTGAACAGGGTGTACTTGGCGCTGACCGATTTCAGATAACCGTGGAACATGGACAGCGACTGGTTGGCGCCCCACTGGAACTGAAGGATCTGGGGCTGCGGCTTCTTCGACTGCTTGATCGACTCGTCGGACGGCTTGAGCCAGCCCATCAGCATGTCGATGTCCTTGACCAGGTCCCCCGACGTGTTGTCCCAATCGTCGAAGAAGAGCTCCATGGTCACGGTTTGCGGCTGGACGCCGCCGAACTCCGGAGCGGTCGCATGCTTGGCCGATTTGTTGGTCGGACGGGTCCACGTGGCGGACTTGGCAGTGGAGTACTCCTTCGGGTTGAAGCGGAACTTCAGCTCGTTGGAGCCGTCCACCTCTTTCAGGCTCGCCTTCGGGTTCGCCATCTCAGCTGTTCCTCAGGAAACCGTGGTGGGCCAGCTCGAGCTGCTCGATTGCAATCTGGTTGCCGGTCGCGTCGAGCGAAGGCCCCGTCCACTTGACGGGGATCACATCGCTCAAGTTCCACTGCGCGACGACGTCTCCTGCGGCGTCCAGCACAGAAATTTCGGCATTGCTACGTTCGACCTTCTGCCGCTGGCCCGCAACCCACGATGCGACGTCCTGAGAGGTCTTATCGATGGGGCGGGTCAGCTTTACGTTCTGGTACTTGCAGCGACCTGGGAGGCGGTGGACGAAGTCGTTCTGACCGCCCTCCATGTATTCCTGGATCTCGTACTCGACAGTCAGGCCGTCGCACTTGCTCCACGTGCCGAGGCTGCCGTGGCTGTCGATAACGACCTTGAACCTGAGGGCTAGGGCGTGCTCGGGCATCGTTTCCTCCTCACCGCAGGTCCGTCACGAATCCCGCGCGCTCGCGCTCGGTGAGCACCTCGCGGCGGAGCATCGACGTGAGCACCGGATACAGCTGCTCGGCCAGCTCATGGATCTGTTTTTCGTCGTGACCGCCAGCCGCCGGTGCGCCACCGGCCGCCGGAGCGCCTGCGCCCCCTCCTGCCTGGGCGGCCCCGCCGGCCGCCCAGGTGCAGTACGACGACACCTATGCGATC
>DAIPXW010000246.1:0-4288 GCA_036783075.1 Candidatus Dormiibacterota bacterium
AAGCGGGTTGAGCTGGCACCCTCAGAGTCGGCGGACGTCAATACCGGCATCGAGTCGCCTAGCACAATCGTCCCTTCGGGTATCTCCTGGCCAGCTGCATCTGCAAGGTGAACCCGCTCTACTCATCTAAGTCCGCGTAAGGCCTTCGCCCGACGGAGCGAGGTGTGGAGGGGGCCTCTCTCGCTTCGCGTTCGCCGGCGTCGGGCGATCGTTACGGGCCTTCGGATGTATAGCCAATTTGTATTGCCAAGCCGGCGTGCCACAGGGTGCCACGAGGAGGCGAGATGCGGAGTATCGAGTTCGCCAGGAGGGCCTAAGGAGGCGTCCTGCGGAGTTCGGGGCGAGCTTTTAAACCGATGGTCCGGGGTTCGAGTCCCCGCGCCGGCACCACTTTTTTGCACCACTTTTTGTATTCAATTTCGGTCGTCAGCCCTTCAGCTGGAGATCAGGCGTTGCGACGTGCATCGCCGGTCTCAGGCCGGGAACCTCGTTCAGAGATCGCGCTCCTTGATCCATTTCTCGATGATCGAAGCCACCTCTTCCGGGCTGCTCATCATCGGAACGTGACCCTTCCCCTCCATCACGACCAAGTCGCTCTGGGGGATCAGCGACGCGAGCGCTCTTCCATCCGAGAGCGGCTGGATGGAATCCTTGGACCCGTGCAAGATCAGGGTGGGCGTCAACAGCGTCGGCGCGACGTCCGTCAGATCAAAGCCGCCCAGGATCTTCAGCAGGCGGACGGCGTTTCGCGGATCGGCGCGAACGCAGATGTCCCACAACCAGCGGCGGACATGACCTGTTTCGTCCTCTGGCAGGCACATGCGGGCGAACACTCTCAGGATCGGTCGGCTGGCGAAGCGAAGGCCTAGGGCGAAGAGTTGCCGCTTCCAATCCAGGGGCATTCGGGGTGCCGCGCCCACCAGCACGAGACCGGTGAAGCGCTCCGGGGACTTCAAAGCAGCGAGCACGGCAGGAAAGCAGCCGGAGGAGTCCGACATCAACAGGCATCGCTCGATCCGCTGCGCATCCATCACAGCGAACACGTCGTCGACCCAGGCCTCCCGGGTGATGTCCCGATCATTCGGCACGTGACTCGTTCCTGACCCGCGCTGGTCGAACGTCACTGTGCGCCAGTTGTGGTTGAGGCGCCCCAGAACAGGCAGCCACATCTCGCCGCTTCCGATCCAACCACCTAGCGCGAGGGCGGTACGATTGCCCGCGCCAAATGACGACACAAATAGGCGTGTTCCCTGCGTTTCGATAAACATCGGGTTCCTTTTCGATGACTATATCTTTTCAGGGATCGTGCTCATAGGGGCCCTACGGTGAGCGGACTCGAGAGACGGAGGACCCAGTGCCTGGTGCGCTCAGCAACGGAGCGAAGTGGGGGCACTTAATCGGGTTCTATAGGTACAGCCACGTCACACCTGCGATGCATCTCGAAGTGAGCCAGCACCTCGACGCCGCGATGAATGAAAGTCGCCATAGGACTGCCGAATTGCCGGCGCCCGATCGGTGAGCATCCGACTTCGAACCCTGCTCCTGGTGATCGCAGAGGTGCTTGCGGCGGCTTGTACGCCGGCCGGGCCGCAGGGGTCAACTCCAAGTTCTGCAGCCGACGGGACGTGCCAAATCAGGGATGTCAGTCTGAGAACTTCAGCGGGCGGCATGCAGCGAGGCATCGGTATCGAACTCACGATCGCGATCTCTTTTCCGAACAACATGTCATGCGTCGCGCCTGAGGTCAAAGCAGAGCTCGAGGACGCGCACATGAATCGATTGACGGGTGTAAAAGGCAGCCCGGTGACGGCATTGGGCGGCGATTCCTGCTCAACAAATGTGAGCCTCAAGTGCATGGAGGAGACTTACCTGTACTGGTCGAATTGGTGCGGGCCCGGTGGCACTTTCCAGATCGCCGCAATCGCTTTTGAAGGCCGGCTGCGCAGCTCGGCTGCGATTGTCGCGCCGCCACCCTGCACCGCCCGTCATGCTCCATCCCAACTCGGTGGCGTCACGGCCTAGGGAGTAGCGGTGAGTGAGCGTCGAATAGCGCTCCTGATCTTGGCCGTGTTCTTTCTGCTTGCCATCGGCCTCGGACTCTTCTTGGCCTGGCATTCATACGTCGGCAATCAAGCCTCTCCGGCCTGACGCCGGCTCGGGAACTGGATTGGTTTCTGCCGACGGAGCGCATGGCTTCCGAGAGCTCAGAACCGCGTTCGAAGCGGGCGACGATGGCCGCCGAAACGTCCGACAACGTACGCCAAAGGCGTAACAAGACAAGCGCGCGCAGCGCGGGGACCGCGCGACCCCGCTGACATGAAAAGTCAGTGCGACTGGGTGTACCCACATAGACTCATCGGCGACGCCACCCTGCAACTCTGTCAAGGAGGCTGGACGCCATGGCCGAGAAACGTGAGTTCGTGTGGAATCGACTGTCAACACATTTGAACGTTCGCGTGGCGCTCGGCGTTCTCGCTGCCGTGGCGCTTGCGGGGGCGCTTGGCGGCTATCTGGTCGGCACGAGCCGGTCGGGAATCTCGATTTACACCGGCAAGGCTCATTCCACCACGTTGCAGATCTCGTTAATCGGCGAGGACGGGTGGGTATACGACGTTCCCTTGGACGTGCATTGGACTGACGCCGGCGGTACCTGGCACGAAGGGGATCGACCCAAGTGCCTGCCGCCTGACGGAGACCTGCCGGCGCCCGTAACGTTCGCTGCGACGCAGGTGACGGTCAACGGCATGACCTGGCGTCCTGTGGTTTGGGTGTCGTGCGCCAACTGATCCATCTGCGAAGCGTTCCGGGCTGAGAGGCTTACGCGCCTTCGATCATCGAGCCTTGGTGGGTTTCGTCCACCGGCGAATCGGTCATCGGTGTGGGTCGGTGTCAGGCGTTGCGTCCGGGACGGAGAGTTCCGAGGACAGTTAAGCTCACGCTGCGGTGGAAACGACTCATACCAGCTCGATTCTCGGCCACGCCGTCCGCCGCCGCGAAGACCCTCGTCTCGTCACCGGTGCCGGCCGCTATGTCGACGACATCCAACCTTCGCGCTGTCTGCACGCCGCATTCTTTCGATCGCCCGTGGCGCACGCGAAGATCCGGTCGATCGACACCTCCATCGCGCGCGGCGTCTCTGGCGTGGTCGCCGTCCTGACCGCGTCCGATCTACACCTCCCGGCGACGGTCGGCTTTCCGGCGGTGCCGCCTGCGTTTGCCCGGCCGCCCCTTGCCGAGGATCGCGTTCGGTTCGTGGGTGAGGCGATCGGGGTCGTGCTGGCGGAGAGCAGGGAGTCCGCCGTGGACGCCGCCCACAGCGTCGAGGTCGACTTTGAACTGTTGACGCCGGTGATCGATCCTGCGAATGCGCTGCATGGAATCGGCGGCCTACTGTTCCCGGGCCACGAGTCCAACGTGGCCGGCCACTTCGGACCTGGCAGCCAGGCAGACGTGCTGGCCGGCGCAGAGGTCAGGGTCAAGGCCCGCTTCTCGAACCAGAGGTTGGCTCCGGTCCCAATGGAGCCGGACGCGATCGTTGCGGTGCCCGAAGGCGGGCGACTGACAGTGTGGGCGACGAGCCAGACTCCTTTCGGCCTGCGCGCCGCGATCGCATCTTCGCTGGGAATCGAAGAGAGCGCCGTGCGCGTGGTCGTGCCCGACATGGGAGGCGGATTCGGGGCCAAGGCCGGGGCGCGTCCGGAGCTGATCGTGATTGCGGCCGCCGCACACATGCTCCAGCGACCGGTCAGGTGGATGGAGACCCGCAGCGAGAACATGGTCGCGATGACGCATGGTCGCGGCCAGGTCCAGGAGGTCGAGCTCGGCGCTACGCGAGATGGCCGGCTGGTCGGGTTGCGCGCCCATGTGGTCGCCGACATCGGCGCCTATCCGGGCATCGCAATGATCCTGCCCTTTCTCACCGGCCAGATGTCCTCGGGCGTCTACGAGATTCCCGCCATTGCGTTTGAAGCGCACAGCGTGGTAACGAATACCACGCCGGTTGGAGCGTATCGGGGTGCCGGCCGTCCCGAGGCCGCCGCGATGGTGGAACGGGCGATGGACATGCTCGCTGCCGAGCTGGCGCTGGACCCCGCCGAGCTGCGTCGACGCAACTTGATCGCAGCCGACACATTTCCCCACAAGACAGCCGGTGGAGCGACCTATGACTCCGGCGAGTACGGGCGCGCCATGGAAAAGGTCCTCGAGCTGTCGAGGTACGAGGAGCGGCGTCAGGAGCAGGCCCGACGCCGTGCGGCCGGCGATCGGCTCCAGCTGGGCCTCGGGCTGT
>DAIPXW010000247.1:0-4269 GCA_036783075.1 Candidatus Dormiibacterota bacterium
TACGCCAGAGCCTCCAGCGTCGAGGTTCTGGAGGGCTCGGGGCTCGGCCGCCGTCAGCGCCTGCGCAGCCAGTGGCAGGTGCAAGACTCCGAGGTTGATCAGCTGATCACCGCCTTCGAGCCTCAGCATCTTCTGGAGTGGCGGCACGAGGCGGAGCGGCTGGGCGGGCAGCCTGCCCCTCGGTTCGCCACTGAAACCGTCGTTAGGATCAGGCTCGAGGCCCGCGGGCCTAATGACACGGTGGTTGTCATTGAGTCGCGTCAGCGGCCCGCCGACCCCGAGAAGGAACAGGCCATGAGGGCTAACTCCGAATACCTGGGCAAGATGCTGGAGACTTCCCTCGAGCGGCTGGAACGGCTGGTGACGAGCGAATCGGAATCTTGACCTCGCCTAGTCGTGGACCGTCAACCTGACGGCTGCAGCGACGGAGTCGCGACTCTTTCTTCAAAGGCGGCGTTGGCCGGACTACCAGGTTTCAGGACCATCCGACCTTCAGTGCACTTGGCTCAGCTCTGCTTCCGGTGACTGCCTGCTATCGACGGCTTCAGTAGTCTCCCAGGCGATTCGGCCAATGCAAAGCGGCCTTCGTCAGTGCGGTAGTTCGCTTGCGGTCCCCCGGAGCACGTCCTGCATGGCCGGGTTCACAACGTCGGCCTCGTATACCTCCAGGAAATCAACATGCGCTGCCACGCCCAGCTGTAGCGACAGGTCTAGCGCGTGCACCGGGTTCGAAGCATCGCCCATTTGGCCGGGGTTCATGGTCGCCGAGGTGGTCAGTTGAAAGCCGGTTACAACGACGCCGCTGTTGGAGCTCACAAGGTTGTACAAATCGCTCCCGTTCCTTGTGCCGGTGAGCCCGCTGGTTTGGAGTGCGAACCGGTCTTTGTACTGCAGCCCTGCGGCGAGGATGCTGAGGGGGGTCGCTGTTCTCTGGCTAGGGTCGCGTGCCCCGTTGTTCCCCACAGGGAGGCCTGGGTAAAGAGCGAGGGACACATACTGCTGTGGAAAGATTCGAGCGTACGCCTGAAACATGGTCTTCCAGGCGGCAACATACTTGGCGGGCGAGTAGCCGAGCGTAATCCACCGTGCGATGTCTGGATCTTGGTTGGGCAATGACATCTCCACTGAGACCGAGGTTGGCCCGGCGGCCGCGATCATTCGGAACTCTGGATTCTTCCCGTAGCGATCAGCGACCGCTTGCAAGAAGGCAGTCCAATGTGCGATGTACGTTTGATCCCAGGGCATCGGGAGATCGCCCACCTCGCCGGTCCCCAAACCGTACTGCCGAGCAAACTGTGCTGTTGCCACGCCTTGCAGCGCCCACCCGGGTGTTCCAAACCCCGGCACCAGGATTAGTACTACAAACTTGTGGCTGGCCGACGCGCTCGTGAAAATCCCATCGACGATCCTCCAGTCGAATTGATTAGCGGCTGGCTCTAGATCCTTCCAATTGACACGGAGGGCCACCCCGCTGATGGAGGCGTTATCGAACACGGCGCTGCTAAATACGGTCGACACTCCGGGCTGGTACTCCTGCACAGCGATGAGCCCAGCGGGCAGTGCGGTGCCGGCGGTGCCGGTGCCTTCACTGGGGCTGGCGCTGCCGACGCTCGTACTGGCCACTCCCGACGAGCACGCAGCCAAAACCGCCGCCAGCCCGAACCCAGCTACCCACCCAAGGGCTGACCACCGGACCATGACGAGATTATCCCGTTCGTAGCGGGCGATCTTGGGCGGCAGCACCGCGGTCTTCAAAACAGCGTGAGGTCGTCCGTGGACGTTCGTCCAAGTTCGCTGATGCTGCCACCGTCCGTGCCCGCACCGGATGACTGCCAATGACAGCCAAGACGTCGCGCCTACCGGCTGGCAGATCTGAGGGCCTCTGACCGAACAGCGTTTCCCGCCCGCGGTTTTCTAGACCGTTTGCGTAAGCGACCCGGCGCCCAGGTTCGGGCGGCCCCACCTTGGTCCGGTTGCTAACCATCTGGGCTTTTGGGAGGTGGAGTGAAGCTCAGATCGAAGCGCCAGCCTGTGCGCGGCGCTAGACTCACGTGCTGATCGAACGTGCGTTCGGGTGAAATTCGACTGCGGGTCAGCGCTGGTGCCCGGGCAGTGGTCATGCGCCGATGCCGGGGCGCTTGCGAATCGTGCGGCCTGGAGTGGCCTTGGCTGCTCTATCTCTTTCGCATCGAGGAAGGCGCTCCACCTCGCGCCGGGAACCTGTGTGTTTTGTGCGGTCCATGCTCAAGCGGAAGAGTCGGTGACTGTTCCCCGCTGTTGACGCGACCATCGCTGCGCGAGCGCGTTCGCGAGGCGAACAATCGCAGGGCCGGCACCACCAAGCTCACTCCAGCTCGGCGCCGCCGGCTCATCGCGACGCGCGGCGGGTGCTGTGAGATCTGCGGAGTCTCAGGCTCCGAGCGTCAACTCGACGTACATCACCGGCTGGGCATCCTCCGGGGCGGCGATGACTCAGAAGACAACCTGCTGGTCCTTTGCTTCGCATGCCACCATCATCTCCAACCTTGCGCCTCCGGCTGCGGACGGTGGGCCAAGAAGCCGGCGCGACTGTGCGGGGGCTGTGAGGTTCGTCGCCGCCTGGAGCTGATCTACCCAAGCCTTTCCTGGGACCAGATCAAGGCACGACACCCCTCGCTCCTGCGTACCTGGCCGCCGGGTTACGAACCTCGCCGATTAATGGAAGGATGAGGCGGCTGCCACTCCGTGACGCGGTCGTTCATGCACCGAGACCGGAAGTCTGGGTTGCTGTCGATAACTACCGATACAGCGCTCACGTGAGGGGACTGGGAGTATGCGCTCTACGCCGATGCCTTCTGAGGAGGAAGGTCGACCGCTCCAGGCTCAGGACCACTCCAGGTAGGTTGCGCGCTCCCAGTCGCCAACCTCGAGTGAGTACGCGGCGGCCTCTGATCGACGGAGCCGCAGGAAGCCAGGGCCGATAACCGGGCCCAGCGCATCCATGAGGACCGCATCCGCCTCGAGGGCGTCGAGCGCCTCTGGCGCCGAGCGCGGCAGGCGCTCAAGTCCGCGAGCAGATGCGTCGGCCTCGCTGAGGTGGCCTATGTCGTCCGGGGTCGGCTCGCCCAGGACAAGGCCCTGCTCGACGCCGTCCAGGCCGGAGGCAAGAAGACCGATGAGCGTGAGATAGGGGTTTCCGGTGCCGTCGCCGGCTCGGAACTCGACATGCTTGCTGCCCGAGTCAGGAACACGAACGAGTACGGCGCGGTTGCTTCCGCCGTAGCAGATGTGGCTCGGTGCCCACGACCCGGGAAGCAGCCGCTTGTAGGAGTTCACAGTTGGCGCCGCGAGACCGCTCAGACCGCGAGCGTGCTTGAGAAGGCCGGCGACGAAGGAGGTACCAAGAGGGCTAAGACCGAGCGGTCCATCGCCTTGCATGGCGTTGCGCCCATCCGGCGACACCACACCCAGGTGAACGTGGAGACCTGAGCCGGGCAGGTCGGCGAAAAGCTTGGGCATGAAGGTCGCGATGAAACCCGCGGCGCGTGCGAGTGCCCGTAACTCCTCCTTCACCGTCATCAAGTCGTCGGCGGCTCGGAGCGGGGGCTGATGCGCGATGTTGATCTCGTACTGTCCGGGTCCAAATTCCGGCGCCACTTGCTCGAGCTCGACTCCCATCTCTGCCACGGAGGTCATGACCAGCGACATCAGCAGGCGCTGGCTCTCAAGCGCATTGAGCGAGAACATCGTTGTTCGCGCGGTGGGCTTGTGGTCTTCATCGGTCATGGCCAGTAGGTAACACTCGGGTTCGAAGGCCGCCCGCAACGCCAGGCCGCGACTCAGGTACCGCTCGTCCATCGCACACAGGGCGGCCCGGGCACAGCCCGCCCAGGGCTTGCCGTCGGCGTCGTGCAGGAACGAGTAGGTCCGCGCCGCACCAGGATGGTGGGGCACCCGCGCATATGTGGCCGGGTCCGGGACCGCCATGAAGTCGCCTGTCTCGGCACCGAAAACAAAGTCGGGCACCTGGTGATCGAGAACGTTGAAATCGATATTTGCCCGCGCGAACGACACTCCATTCGTGAGGACCCTATCCAGGCGTTGGTAGGGAACGCTCCTCACCTGGGCGCGGCCGCTCAGGTCGTGGTAGATGACCCACACCTCGGAGACGCCATCCTCCTTGGCCCGGGCGACCATGGCCGTCCTAGCGTCGACGGGGCTCGGGATTGATGCCACGGTCGGGTGGATCGTAGGCAACCGACGCATGAGGGTCAAGCACGGTCGGCTGGA
>DAIPXW010000248.1:0-4240 GCA_036783075.1 Candidatus Dormiibacterota bacterium
CAACTGCATACAAGTCCACGGCAGATACAGACCTCGCTGAAGATCATCTGTGCCGCTCCGGGTGTCGGGTGCGGCCCCGGGTTAGGGGATGGGGTCGGATTCGGTGTTGGCGACGGGCTCGGGACCGGCGATGGGATCGGAGACGGGCTGGGCAGCGGCGCTCCGGTGGGGGTGATGGTCAGCACGCCGTTCTGCAGCTGCCCCGCCTGCGGCGATGAAGCGACCAGGTCTTTGAGGAAGACGATGCGCAGGGCTCCGGCTCCCGCGTCGACGTCGGCGAGGTAGTCGGTGCCGTAAGTCAGGGGGCTTCCTCCGAGCTGGACCTGGACGGAGGTGCCGGGCCAGCCGGTCAGCTTGAACGCCGGCCGCTCGCGTGTCGTGACTCCGGCTGGGAACTGCAGCTGGAGGCTGACCCCGGCCGGTGTCGACCGCACCACGTAGGCGCCGGTGCTCGGATTGAAGCCGTTCGTCAGCGAGTTGGCGCCGGGCTCGACGTCGGTCGTTGCCAGGGTGCCCTGGGAGACGCTGACCGACGGCGAGCGATAGTCGAGGACCTGCGCGTTCATCGACGCGATCCGGATCCCCGCCGAGAACCAGCCCGCGAACTGGGCGCTGTACGTCGTGTTGGCGGCAAGCGTGACCGACGCCTCCGTCCGCTGCGCCTCATGCGAGCGCGACGCGGCGGTGCCGACGAGGAGGCGGATCGTCTTGTAGGTCAACCCGAAGTCCTGGCTCTGCCACGAGCTTATGCCCACGCTCAGGCTCTGGCCCGCACCGCTTCCGCCCTGCCAGAAGCCGATCCAGCTCTCGCTGCCGTTGCCGGCCGACATGTTCGTGCCGTTCGAATAACTGGAGTCGCTTGCCGCGCCCGTGAAGATCGCGTTCCACGTGGGCGACGACGAAACATCGAGTGCCTTGCCGCCGAGATTCGTCAGCGTGACCGCTGAGGACCCGGTGATGATGTGGCGTTCGATGTAGACGTGACCGCCGGGATAGATTGTCGTCCACGTCTCGTGCTGTAGTCCCGTGACCGCGCCGCTGCCGTCTTCACGCATGAACGTGCCGATCGCATGTACGACCACCGAGCCATACGCGCCTCGGGTCACCTCGAAGACGCTCGCATTCCCGCGGCCGATGTCGGCCCAGCCACCGCCGTTCACATAGGTGTTGAACACGGTGTAGCCGACAGGGGGCCCGAGGTTTACCGTGCGGTTGGGGTCCGTCGCGAGGTCGTAGAACCGCGAGATCCCGCCCTCCTGGGTCTTGTCGAACACGATGTCGAAGGTCGTCCCGTCGTTGACGTCGATGGTGTTGGTGCCAAGCGTGGTCTGCAGCTGAGTCTGCGTCGGGCTGGGAGACGGCGAAGGACTCGGCGAAGGTGACGGGCTAGGCGACGGGGAGGGGCTCCCTGACGGGGACGGCGACGGCGACGGGCTGGGCGAAGGGGACGGACTTGGCAATGGGGTTCCGTTGGGCACGATCGCAAGCGCGCCGTTCTGCAGCTGGCCCGCCTGGGGCGCTGAAGCGACTATGTCTTTGAGGAAGACCAGGCGCAGGTCGCCGGTGGTGGGGTCGACGTCGGCGAGGTAGTCGACGCCGGCCGTCAGGCTCGCGCCGCCCAGCTGCACCTGGGGTGCGCCGCCGGGCCAACCGGTGAGCTTGAACGCGGGCTGGTGGCGAACAGCGACGCCGCTCGGGAACTGGAGCTGCAGCCCGACTCCGGTCGCCGTGGATCCGACGACGTAGGCGCCGGTCGCCGGGTTGAAGCCGTTGGTGAGGGCGATCGCCACCGGTTCGGTGTCGGTGGTGGCCGGGGCGCCGCTGGAAACGGTCAGCGACGGCGACCTGTAGTCAGTCACGTCGGCGTTCATCGACGCGCTCCTGATGCCGGCGGAGAACCAGCCGGAGAACGACGAGCTGTAGGTCGCGTTCGCGACCAGGTTGATCGTGGACTCGGTCCTCTGTGCCTCGTGGGAGCGCGATGCGGCGCTGCCGACCAGGAGGCGGATGTCGCTGTATGTGAATCCGAAGTCCTTGGTCTCCCATGAGCTCAGACCGACGCCGAGGCTCTGGCCAGGTCCCGCGCCGCCCTGCCAGAAGCCCAGCCAGCTCTCGGTGCCGTTGCCGGCGGAGGTGTTGGTGCTGTTGGCGTAGCTGGAATCGCTGGGCACGCCGGTGAAGATCGCGTTCCAGGTCGTGGCCGGCGACACGTCGAGCGCCTTGCCACCGAAGTTGTAAAAGGTGGCGGCCGATCCCGTGATCAGGTGGCGGCGGATGAAAACGTGGCCGCCCGGATACACGGTGGTCCAGGTCTCGTGCTGCACCCCGGCGGCCAGTGCGCCGGTGCCGTCCTCGTACATGAAGGCCCCGATCGCGTGCACGACCACTGAGCTCGGCGAGTTTCGGATCACTCCAAGCACGCTCGCGTTGCCGCGACCGATGTTGGCCCAGCCGTGGCCGTCGCTGAGGTACGTGTCGAACACCGTGTAGCCCGCCGGCGGACCGATGTTGACAGTCTTGCCCGGGTCGGTCGTCAGGTCGTAAACCCGGGATATGCCGCCCTCTTGAGCAGGGTCGAACACGAGGTCCACCGACCCGTCTGAGACTTCGACGGTCCCACCGGTCCCGGTGGTGACGGCAAGGCCAGGCGAGCCGGCGTGCGCAGGCAGGATGCGCAAAGTTCCCGCCACGGCCGTCGGTAGGATCAAAGCGGCGACGACGATCGCCGTCAGGCGCCTCGATCTCAGAACTCGTAGTGTCTTCAGACCGGCAACTTCTCCAGGTTCGTGGCGGCCACAAGGCAGCCACATGAATGTGGGGCGATTGCCCGTTGCGAGTGTGGTGCCACCGGTGCGCCCGAGGGAATGGGCGAAGTCCAAACCGGGTCCGCCAACTGCTCTGGGCGGGTAGGCAATTGGTCACATGCCCTCCATGCGATCGGGCGTGGCCATCACCGATCGAGATGAACCGAGGCGCTCAAGCGCTCGCGCTCGCGTTTGCCCGCATGGCGGGACCAATGACCTATTTGACCAGGGTTACCCAGGACCTAACTTCCTAAGCACCTGTGCCATCCCCCGCTGCCCATCACTTGCGCATGAGGCCCGAGACCGTTCGATGAGATCGCGAGTGACCGTGCGCGCCCTCCGCGGCCTTTCGGCGCTGATGCTGGCCGCTTTGCTGCTCATCGTCGGCGCGGCGGCGATCAGCGTGTTCTCCGCCAACGGCGCTCCAGAGCTGTCGATGCCGAGCGCGGCCGGCCTGAACTACGGAGCTCCTCACACCTTGAGCGGAGGATGGGTGGGCACCGAGTGGCTGCGGCCGGGTGATTGGAAGGTGACACAGCCCTCGCTGGCCGCAGACCTCGACTTCATCCAGCAGCACAACCTGGGCAAGGTGATCCGGCTGTTCGTCGGTCTCGACCAGACGATGGTCTGGAAGCCGAACGAAGGTTTCGACGGCTTCGATGAGGCGGCCCTCGACAACTTCAGCACCGCGCTCGACATGATGGACGCGCGCGGGATGAAGGTCGTGGCGGTCCTTTACGACCAGGAGGTGGTGGGCAGCGCCGGCAATTTCCATTTCGCGGCGCTCGACGGAAAGCACGAGATCATGCGCCGGAACTACCTGAGAGCCACTGACGAGTTCCTGCGCAGATTCGGCGGGCGAAGCACGGTGGTCGGCTGGGACCTCTTCAACGAGGCCTACAACAGCCTCGGTCAGGACGGCCACCTGGCGGCGCCTCCGCACGCGGATCCGGTCAGCCCCAATTACTCCGACCAGGTCGTGCACGACTGGTTGAAGGACCTGTATCGGGTCGCCAAGGCGGCCGCGCCGTCGGCGAGGTTCACGGTCTCCGACACGACGGAGATCTACTGGAATCCCGACCCGAACCTGAGCCTCTACAGCGACGTGGTCGACTTTTACGACGTTCACATCTACGACGACCACCCGCATTACCCCAGCTCGCTGACTCTGCTGCACAAGCCGTTCATCGTCGGCGAGGCTGGCGCGTCAACTGTCAACGGTCACTACGACGACCAGGCCCTGAACAGCGTCGCCGTCGATTACCTTCTTCAGCACGCGCAGGCGGCCGGGGCCAGCACGGTTCTTGCCCAGGGCCAGGCCTTCTCGTCCAATCGCGACGCTCTGACCCCGACCGGTGCCGCCGTGGCCGGGTTTCTCGCCGGAGGCGGGCGGGGCGCCGGCGTCGGTTGGGATCCGGCCGGCGCGGTCAAAGGAG
>DAIPXW010000249.1:0-4220 GCA_036783075.1 Candidatus Dormiibacterota bacterium
CGGCCAGGACGAGGTCACCCGCCGCCAGGGCGGCTTCGAGCGACGGCCTCAGCTCGTCGGCGGCAAGGGTCCATTCTTCGGGCCTCTCAGCCCACTCCTCGACCAGGGGATGCTTGATCGTGCGTACGAGCGCTCCAGGCCAGACCTGGCCCATGACGTCGTCGTAAAACCTGCTGGCCATCGTCTGGCTGCCCAGGGCGTTGAGGATCACGTCCTTCGAGTGGCCTCTTCCATGCGCCTCCGGGGTGGCGAGGAAGCGGGTGCCCATAAGGGCGCCCTGCGCCCCGAGCATGATCGCGGCCGCCAGGCCGCGGCCGTCGGCGATCCCGCCTGCAGCTATCACCGGCACCCCGCCCACGACGTCGACCACCAGCGGGACGAGGGGGAGCGTCGACATGGATCCGACGTGGCCGCCGCCCTCGGTGCCCTGGGCGACGATGACGTCCGCGCCGTCGCTGGCGACCAGGCCCGCCTCCTCAGGTGTCGTGACCATGTGGACGACCTTGAGGCCCGCCTCGTGCGCCTGGTACGTGAGGTCGGCCGCGCGTCCCCAGGCGAGCGAGAGGATTGGCACGCGCTGCGCGAGGGTGACCTGAACCGCGGCCTGGTCGAGCTGGCACACGACGTGGTTGACACCGAAGGGCCGGTCGGTCAGCTCGCGGACCGCGTGGATCTCGCTCCGCAGCTCGTCGGGAGTGCGGCCGAGCCCGCCGATGATGCCGAGGCCGCCGGCGTTGCTCACGGCGGCTACCAGCTCCGGAGTCGTGTACTTCGCCATGCCGGCTTGCAGGATGGGTACGGCGATGCGCAGTAGGTGGCAGACCGGTGTGTGGAGACGGTTCATAGCGCGCGCGACATCTAAATATCCGCCTATCAGCGGCAGACCGTCGTTTTGGCCCTATTCGGCAAGGTCCAAGAGCGACCCGCGTTGGAACTCTCGTGAACCGTCTTCTCGGCCGCGTCAGGCAGCGCCTCGGCAGACGAACTGCTGTTCGCCGCGGGGGCCTTTGGAGGCCGAAAGCGCGTATTCGAATCGAGTTCGGAGGAAACCGGCCTCTGGATGGGTTCCGCGCGGCCCGGTTGGGGCCTAGCGGGTTGACTCTTTTGCCGGAGACCTGCTAGGGTGACGCCCGTCTCTGGGGGGACCACCCGCTTGCGGGTCCGTTCGCAGCTTTAGGGGTAGTAATTGCGAATCCATCGATACCTGACTCATGCTGTCGTGGTCGCCATAGCGGTCGCGATATCAGGTTATGCCTCGGTCGATCGTCAATTCCCCTCCGCTCTGACCTCCCATCTCGGGCCGGTGAACGCGGAAGCAGTGGTCGTGACAGAGGGCGGAACGGTAGGTGACGTGTCGCTCGGCCGCTACGGCACCATCGTCAAACCGATCTCGATCCCGGTCGCGGCTCCGGTCAGCCACGCGCCGCTGACCTACAGCGTCGCCGCGGGCGAAGACTTGAAGGCGATCGCCGCCAAGTACAACGTCTCGGTCAGCCAGATCCGCTGGTCGAACACCAACCTGATGACGAGCGACACGGTCTCGACCGGCGACCAGCTGGTCATCCCACCGGTGCCGGGCATAGTCGTCACGACCAAGGCGAGTGACACCATCGAGGCGCTGGGCGCCAAGTACCAGGTCGACCCGCAGGTCATCATCGACTTCAACCGGCTGCGCACCGCGCAGCTGACGGCCGGCATCCAGCTGGTCATCCCGGGTGGCGTCGGCGGCGCGTTCCCGCCGCCTCCAGCGCTCTACCAGCTGCTCGCCCGGAGCGGCACCGGCCAGGCGTTCTCAGCCCACGTGGTCGGGTGCTGCCTCGGGCCATACCCGGCGACCGGGTTCCCGGCCGGCTGGTGCACCTGGTACGTCGCGACCAAGCGCAACGTGACCTGGCGTGGTGATGCCGGCTACTGGTACGCCAACGCGGCGGCGCAGGGATACCCGGTCGGGTCGACGCCGAAGGTGGGCGCGATCATGGTGACCTGGGAGAGCTGGGCGGGGCATGTCGCGTACGTCGAAGCTGTCAATCCGGATGGATCCTGGGTGGTCTCGGAAATGAACTGGCTCGCGTTCAACGTGATCGACGAGCGCACGATCAAGCCGGGTCAGCTCGGCGGCAAGCTCGTGGGGTTCATCTACTAGCAGCCGGCGCGGGCTCCGCGGGCCGGGCGGCCCATCGGTCCTCCATCCTGTCGATGTCCGCACGGACCGTGCGCAGGCCGGTGGCCGCCGCGACGGCCGCCAGGATCAGCAGCGTCGGTGACGTGATCAACAGCGCCAGCTGAAGGCTGCCGAGCCTGTCGGAAAGCAGGCCCACGTCGAACGTGGAGTGCGAGTCACCGAACACGTGCGCGACGAACAACAGCATCGTCACGGCGCTCGCGCGGAGGCCCGGCGACACCACGTCCTGGGACAGGGCCGTGAAAGGCCCTGAATACAGGTACAGGCAGACCACGGCGACCAGGAAGGCGGGGACGAAGACCGGGATCGGCCCCACGTTCATCGGCGCGACCAGGGCGATCGAGATGAATACCGCGCCCAGCAGGAAACCCGCGATGCCCACCTCGAGGTGGGCGGCGGGGTTGTGACGGACCCGCCGGTCGGCGAGCCATCCCCCCGCGAGGGTCCCGATCAAGCCGCCGACCACCAGGACGACGCCTGACAGAAGACCCGCCTGGCTGACCGAGAGGCCGAACCGCCTGTTGAGGATCTGGGGCAGCCAGAAAGCGTTGGACGCCAGCACGAAAAAGAGCAGGGTCTGGGCGAGGATGGTGGCCCGCAGGGTGGGTATCCTGAGCAATCCGATGAAGGTGGTCCAGGTCGCCTCTGCCGCCTTTTTGACGGCGGTGCCGCGGGCCTCGGCACTGCCGCGCAGCGGTTCGCGCATCCAGAACGCGAGCAGCGCGCAGAGGATGCCCGGTACCGCCGCGAAGAAGAAGGCGTAGCGCCAGCCGAACTTCTCGGCGATGTATCCGCCGCCGGCAAACCCCACCGCGATCCCGATGGTGCTGCCGGCGCCCCAGATGGACATCGTCCGGCCGCGCTGCTCCTTGGGAAAGTAGTCGGAAAGCAGAGAAGTGCCGGCGGGGTAGTAGCTCGCCTCGCCGATCCCCAGCACCGCCCGGCTGAGGAAGAGCTGGGTGAAGTTGCGCGCGAAGCCGGTGAAGAGGGTGGCGACGCTCCAGATCGTCACGCCGATCCCGATCACGGTGCGGCGTACGCCGCGATCCGCCCAGAATCCGAAGGGGATTGCCGCGAAGGCGTAGACGAGGAGGAAGGCCGAGCCGAGGAGCCCTACGAGCGCGTCGCTGAGGTGGAACTCCTTCTGGATGAGGGGGGAGGCGGCCGACGCGACCCACCGATCCATGTAGTTGAGGAAGTTTATGGCGACCATGAGCCCGAGGACGTATCGGGCATAGCCGCGGGCCACGGGCCCATTCTATGGGCGCGGGGGCCAAGGTCGAACGGGTACCATTGCCCTCATCCTGCGGTCGTTTCGGCAGGCCTTTTGTGGGTCGGCTGGGCATTGGCGAGCTCAAGTGGCTGTAAACCACCCGCGAAAGCTGTGGGGGTTCAAATCCCTCCCGGCCCACCACTCAATCTGAATTCGGACTGCGGGCGCTTGGGACCTTCAATTGAGGGTCCTTGGGCCCATGCCGTGCAGGACAGGGCACATGATCCTGTATGCAGCCGACACCAAGGAGGGTTTCGTGGATAAGACTCGTCACGCGGGAAGGGTGGCCATCGTCACGGGAGCCGGCAGCGGCATCGGGAGGGCCACCGCCTTGAGGTTCGCTCAAGAGGGAGCCCTGGTTTTTGGATGCGACATGAACGCTGAGACCCTTGATGAGACCAGCTCGATCTTGAAGAAAGCTGAGCTCTCCGCCACGCTGATCGTGGCTGATGTCACAAAGCAGCCAGACATCGATCGGCTGGTCGCGGCGGCAGGTCCGCGAGTCACCATCCTCGCCAACGTCGCCGGCATCATGGATCACTTCGTCCCGCTTGGTGATCTCACCGACGACTTGTGGAACCGGGTGATCGACGTCAACCTCAACGGCGTCATGCGATTGACTCGAGCTGTTCTCCCGGTCATGGAGCTGGCCGGCGGTGGGGCAGTTGTGACCGTCGCGTCAGAGGCCTCGATAGGCGCCGGTGCGGCAGGCGTCGCCTACACGACGTCGAAGCACGCGGTCATCGGTTTGGTCAAATCAGTCGC
>DAIPXW010000250.1:0-4217 GCA_036783075.1 Candidatus Dormiibacterota bacterium
GGGGGCGCCGCGGGCGCGCTCCGGCACTGCCGTGAGGTCGTCCGCCAGACCGAGGAGCACGCCTGCTGCTTCAAGCCCAACAGCGCTTTCTGGGAGCAGTACGGCCCTGACGGCTGGGCGGCCTTGATGGAGCTGCGCGAGGCGACTCCCGGCACGCCGTTCCTGTTCGACGCCAAGCGTGGCGACATGGGCAACACCATGCGCGCCTACGCGCGGGCTGTTTTCGACACGATGGGGATGGACGCTGCGACGGTCAACCCCTACATGGGCACCGACTCCATCGAGGAGTTCACGCGCTATGGCGACCGCGGCGTGTACGTGGTGTGCCGGTCGTCGAACCCGGGTGCCTCTGACCTCCAGCATCTCGAGGCAGGCGGGCGACCGGTCTACCTGCACGTCGCCGCGCTCGCGGGCCGCCTCAACTCCAACGGTAACGTCGGCCTGGTCGTCGGCGCCACCGCTCCGGCGGAGATCGCGGAGGTGCGCCGGCACTCCGCGTTGCCCTTCCTGATCCCGGGCGTGGGCGCGCAGGGAGGAGATGTCGACGGCTCGGTGCGCGGCGCTTGGAACGGCGACCCTGCGTCGTGCCTGGTCTCCTCGAGCCGCGGCGTGCTGTTCGCGAAGAGCCCGGCTCACGCGGCGGAGGAACTCAGGATCCAGGTCAACGCGGCGGCCCGGGTGAGCGCGTGAGCGAAGCCGCCGAGCGACGCCACACGGCCCGCCTGGTCCTCACCGGCCACATCATCGACTCGATGATCCTGCCGCAGGTGATGGACATGGTCATGGACCTCGGGGGCAACTTCACGATCGACGAGCTGAAGGTCGGACAGCACAAGACCGATACGTCGCTGTGCCGGATGGAGGTCGTGGCCGGCTCGGCGGAGCAGCTCGACCGCATCGTCCGGCAGGCTCGGGCGCTGGGCGCGACCGCGGAGGCGGAGCAGCCCGCGCGCACGGACCGCGTCAGTCGCGACGGGGTGTTCCCGGAGGGTTTCTACTCGACGAGCAACCTGCCGACCGAGGTCCTGGTCGACAGTCGCTGGGTTCGGGTCGAGAAGATCGAGATGGACTGCGCGATCGCCGTGGATCGGAGCGCGGGACGTGCCTGGTGCATCGTCTTCCAGGACGCGAAGCCCGGCATGGACGTTGTCATCGGCCACCAGGGCGTCCGTGTCACCCCGCAGGAGCGCTCTCGCCAGACAGAGATCTTCAGCTTCATGGGCAGCGAGGTCTCGGCCGAGAAGCCGAAGAAGGTGCTCATCGGCGGGATCGCGGAGGAGATGCGACAGATCCGCGAGTCGGGCGGAAGGATCCTGGTCGTTGCAGGCCCGGCCGTGGTGCACACCGGAGCCGGCCGGTACCTGTCGCGGATGATCGAGCTGGGCTTCGTCCAGGTCCTGTTCGCGGGCAACGCCCTCGCCGTGCACGACGTCGAGTCGGCGCTCTTCGGCACCGCGCTGGGCATCAACATCGAAAGCGGCATGCCCATCGAGCACGGGCACGAGCACCACATGCGGGCGATCAACCGCGTGCGAGCGGCGGGCGGCCTGCGACAGATGGTCGAGAGCGGCCAGCTCAAGTCGGGCGTGATGAAGTCCGCCATCGAGCACGGCGTCGACATCGTGCTCGCCGGCTCGGTCCGCGACGACGGCCCTCTGCCCGACGTCATCACCGACATGGTCGACGCTCAAAAGCGAATGCGCGCCGCGCTGCCGGGCGTGCGCATGGCCCTGATGCTCTCGACGATGCTGCACTCCATCGCCACGGGCAACATGCTCCCGGCCGGAGTCCGAACCGTGTGCGTCGACATCAACCCGGCGGTGGTGACCAAGCTCGCCGACAGGGGCAGCTGGCAGTCGGTCGGGCTGGTCACCGACGTGGAATCCTTCTTGCGCGAACTGGCCCAAGTCATAGAAACTGGTGCCCATGGGTAAAGGACGCGACAAGCAGGGCCGTGAGGCCAAGAAGAAAAAGAAGGTCAAAGGCGCCGGCGCTCCGATCGCGGACGTCCAGTTCAGGCACCACGCGGTGGTGACCAGCCAGCCCGAGCCGCAACCCCGGACGACCGAATAGACCGCCGGCCCGTCTTCGCCGCCATCGGTTTTCTGGGCGGCCTGCTGGGCGGCCTGCTCGGTGTCGGCGGCGGATTCGTGCTTGTCCCGCTGCAGGTCATGTGGACGGGCGTCTCACAGCGCCACGCCAACGCCAACTCCCTGGTGGCGATCATCCCGATCGCGATCGCTGCGCTGCCGATTTATTTCTTTCGCAAAGGCGCCCCCCAGGTGGACCTCCACGTCGCCGTGTTCCTGATCATCGGCAGCGCGGTGGGTGCCTTCGCCGGCGCCAGGTTGCTCCGGTCGATCCCCGAGCGCGAGCTGAAGGTGGCGGTGGCGCTGGTGCTCTGCATCATCGGAATCAAGGAGCTGTTCTTCCCATGAGCTGGGGAGACGTGCTGGCGATCGTGGGCGGCCTGGGAGCAGGCCTGCTGAGCGGCCTGATCGGCATCGGGGGCGGCCTTCTTTTCGTGCCGATCATGACCGTCGGTTTTCGCCTCTCCCAGTCCGTCGCGCAGGGCACGTCGCTGGTCGCCATCATCCCGACCGCGATCGTCGGCGGCGCCACGCACTTCTGGCAGCGCAACGTGATGCCCGGGGCCGCTCTGTTCATGGGGGGTGGGGGAGCCGTCGGCGCTGTGATCGGAGCCCTTGTGGCGGTCGAGGTTCCGGGGCCCGTCCTGGCGAGGATCTGGGGGGCTTTCATGCTGTTCAGCGCCTACAGGATCGCCTTCGGCCGGACCAGGCCGGAGGCTGAGCCCGACTCGACCCATCCTCCCATTTAGCTTATTGACACGATGACGCAGCGCGGCGTAGTGTCGTGGGCCAGAACCGGTACGTACGAGTACCAAAACGTTGTCACCACAGGGAGTTCAAGACGGAAATGGTTTCTTTTGAGCTGACCGACGAGCAGCGCGAGATCCGCGACTGGGTTCACAGCTTCGCGGAGAAGGAGATCCGGCCCCTCGCGCACCAGTACGACGAGTCGGAGGAGTTTCCCTGGCCGATCGTCAAGAAGGCTGCCGAGGTGGGCCTGTATGGGGTCGACTTCCTGCAGCAGACCTACGGCGACGCCACGGGGATCATGCCCGCGCTCGTCGCGGAGGAGCTGACCTGGGGCTGCGCCGGCATCGCGCTCGCCATCCAGGGCACCGGGCTGCCGATCGCCGCCATCTTCTCCCAGGGCACGCCTGAGCAGATCGCGACCTGGATCCCGGCCTGCTTCGGTACCGTCGAAAAGCCCGCGTTGGGCGCGTTCGCGGTGACAGAGCCGGACGCCGGCTCCGACGTGTCCTCGATGAAGACGCGGGCGGTGCGCAAGAACGGCGACTGGGTGATCAACGGCCAGAAGGTGTTCATCACCAACGGAGGCATCGCCGACGTGCACGTCGTCGTCGCCGCCGTCGAGCCGGAGTTGGGCACCCGCGGCCAGGCAAGCTTCGTGGTCGGGCCCGGCAACAAGGGCCTGCGCATGGGCAAGAAGGAAAAGAAGATGGGGATCCGCGCCTCCCACACCGCCGAGGTGCTGCTCGAGGACTGCACGATCCCGGCCGAGAACGTGCTGGGCGGCATGGAGAAGCTCGAGGCCAGGCTCAAGCGGGCTCGCGAAGGCACGTCGCAGCGCGCGTCGGGCGCCCTGAAGACGTTCGAGCTCTCGCGCCCGATCGTGGGCGCTCAGGCGCTTGGCATCGCCCGCGCCGCGTTCGAGTTCGCGCTGCACTATGCCAAGGAGCGCAAGCAGTTCGGCCGCACGCTGATCGAGAACGAGGCGATCGCTTTCATGCTCGCCGACATGGCGACCGAGATCGAGGCGACCAGGGCTTTGATCTGGCGCGCGCTCTGGGAGGGTCGGAACGGGGGCGAGTTCAAGAAGGCCGAGGGCTCCATGGCCAAGCTCAAGGCCGGCGAGGTCGCCGTCAAGGTCACCGAGCAGGCGATCCAGATCTGCGGCGGGTACGGCTACATCCGCGACTTCCCGGTCGAGAAGTGGCACCGCGACGCCAAGATCTACACGCTCTTCGAGGGCACCAGCGAAATCCAGCGCCTCGTCATCTCTCGGGCTCTGGCCAGGGACTAGGTTGGCGGTTTCGGCGGCGTCTTCGGCGGCCCAGCTGCGGCGTGACGCAAGGGTTGAAGGACGCCGCCACCGCATCGCGGGCGCGG
>DAIPXW010000251.1:0-4198 GCA_036783075.1 Candidatus Dormiibacterota bacterium
GCTCGTGCCGCCGACGCGGTACTCGCCGTAGTGGACGCCCGCCGCCCCGAAGGCGGTCGCCAATGGGAAGTTTTGCGTGATGCCGATCAGCATTCCGGTCGTCGGGTCCGCGTCGAGCCCGATGTCAGGCACGGCGCGACCGCCGGTCGGGTCGTTCTTGACGACGCCCCTCTGGTAGAAGGGCTCGCGGAAGATCTGGCTGAAGCCGCCGCCCGCTCCGTACTGGAACGGAGCGACCACGCCCCACACGCCGCTCGAGTTGATGCGGTACTGAGCGGTGCCCCATCCGGTCTCGAACGCTCGGTTGCCGTTGCGGTCGATGGCGAGCGAGGTGCCGCCGACCGAAGTCACCCACGGGTCGCCTGTCGGCCAGTCCGGGTGGCTGTAGCCGGCGTTCGCCAGCTCGTCGCCGTTGTCACCGGACGAGAAGTAGAAGCCGATCCCCTGCACCGCACCGTGCTTGAAGACCGACTCGTATGCGTTGATCAGGTTCTGGTCGATCGTGCTGAACAATTGACAGTTGTTGCCGTTGGCATCGCAGACGTTGACGAAAGTCGGCTCGCCCCACGAGTTGGTGACGATCGACGCCCGGTTGTCCTGGACCACCTGCGCCAGTGCCGCAAGCAGGTCAGAGTCGAAGCACGTGGCGGCGCCGTAGTACAGCACGTTGGCCCTTGGCGACATGCCGTGGACCGCCTCAACGTCAAGCGACTGCTCGCCGTACCAGCCGTTGCCGCCGCACTGGTCGGTGCCGGCAATGGGCTGGCCGTTGCTGTCCAGGAAGGGCGTTGGCACCTCGGCCACGCTCTTGTCGCTGAACTGGCTTGACTTGAAGGCGCTGTCCCCGCGACGCGTCGCGTACGTGTTCGCGTCGCTCAAGAGGCGCGGGGAGTCGAACGCGTCGGTGATGGCGACCGTCTGGCCGCTGCCCAGGCCACCTGCCTGTCCAACCCCGTAAACGCTGCGGAGCTGAGAGGGCGTGTAGCCGCAAGGGTCGTAAGGAAGGGTTTGGCCGTTGAACTGCGGCAGGGTTGAAGCGGTCTTCTGCCCGTAGTAGCTCGAGCACGGGGTTGCGTTGGCGAATCCGGCGGGCGCCCCGAAGTCGGCCGGGGTAACCCGATGACCCAGGGTGCTGAGCCCGGTGACCGCAAGAACAGTCCCCGCGACTGCGTCGGGAACCGACACTTCCCGCGTCGGCGCCTGCTCTTTCTTGCCGTTGACCAAGAAGTGCCCGAGCTGGGTGTTGAAGGCCGCGTTGATGGCCGCGGCCGAACCGGAGATCGACAGGTAAGTGCTGCCTGCGCCAACCGCGTCGACCCGTACGCCGTCGCCGGTCAACCACTGCCTGACAGCCGCCACATCGCCGGCCGATGGCGCGAACCGCTGGTCGTACTGGGCCGACGTGAGGTACTGCTTGAACTGCGAGCTGGCGGGGTCGCTTACGGCCTGCGCGAGGGCGTCAAGCTGTGCCGCGTTTCTCGGCGAGAGCCATACCCTGGCGCTGATCGACTGCCCTGCCGGCAAGGTGTCGCTCAGATGGGCCGCGCTGGTCCAGTCGGGTTTGGTGCCCGGCAGCACGTGCCGGCCTCCAGAGCTTTGCGCCGCACTGGCCGGCGCGACCGAGACCGCCAATGCGGCCACCAAAAGGATGCCCAAAAGCACGAGCTTCTGACGAATCACCAATACCCCTCCTCACTCTGCAAGCGACCCGACCCGGAATTACTTGCCCGGATTCTATCGCCTCCCAGAGCGGCCCCAACCAATTTCGTTCGCGTGTCGCGAAGGTTCAGCGACTGCCCGGAATGGGGTTGGAGCGAGGCTGATTGTTCCCCTGGGACTTCTGCCCATGCTCCGCCCGACCTTGCCCACGCCGTGGTTTGCCGCGGGCGTGAGAACCGAGGCGCCGAAAGGGGTCTTTCAAAGTGGTCGGAGCCGACCGGCCCCGTTCGTGTTAAGGGCCTGTGGATAGTCCGAACTGCTGGAACAGGCCCTTGCACTTAGCGTCGTCGACGCTCGGCGTGGAGCAGAGTATGGCGCCCACCGGGTAGGTCAGGTTTGCAGTGTGGTCGCCAACTGTGTAGTCGATCTGAAACCCGGTGGTGCCGGCGTTCGTGCCGGGCGGCACGGTGAGCTCTAGGCCGAGTTCATAACCCTGACCCGACCCGGAGACGCATTGTGTGTCCACGGTCCGATTGGCGGTGTTGAAGCCATTGTCTTGCAGGGTGCCAGAGCCGGAACCCAGCATGGCAGCGCCTTTGAGCGCGGGGTTGGGACGCACTGCGAATGCGACAACTTCGACGTTGCCCACGGGTCGAACGGGCCGGACGTCGGTGATGATGGCCCGGCCCGGCCCGGTGAGGCATAGGAGCATCTCGCCGATGTCCGCGTGATTGGAGGGACCCACCGCCGGGATACCGTTCATGCCCGAGTTGGTGGGTCCCCCTGTGGAGAGTTCCGGGCCCGACCCGGCCCCGCCTCCCTGACACGCGCACGCGAGCACCAGCACGGAGCCCGCAGTCGCCAGCGAGGTGAAGGGTCGAGTCGCCACGGTCAGAACGGATCAGCTTCGAGGAGCGATGACTGCAGAGGTCCACTTGTGCTGTTTCCGCAGACTTCTCCCGCCACGTTGAAGCGATATTTCAGTTGAATGCTGCTTCCGTATCCCTGTTGTGCCGAGACACTTATGACGCCAAGGTTCACGCCGCCGCCGACGGTCGCGTCGGTGGCGCTTGCTGTGTACCACGTGTCACCGGCACGGTGAGTTCCGCAGTTCCACTGCCACGTAATCCCGACCGGGCCGCCGTCGGCTGTGAGGAGGTCGTAGAAGCTGTATGGCTCTCGCCAGACGCCGCCGCAGCTGAGGCGCCAGTCGCGGTAGTTGACGCGGTTGTAAACGGAATAGGTCGTCGAGAATGTGCTCGAAACACCATACGTTGAGGAATCCGTGATCGAAGCTGTACCGGATGCGCCCCACGTGCCCGACGCGCCCGAATAGGAATAGCCGACGCCCAGCGTAGCCGTGGTGGAGGAGTTGGTACCTTCAGTGACCGTCTCCGGGATGTTGCCACCGTAAGTCTCCGCGTTAAGGAAATGTTCTGGGATGTTGTAATACTCGGTGCTCCAATAGCCAATGCATACGCCAATCTGTGGGGACGCCATGGCGGTTGAAGCGAATTGCGTGGACAGCCGCAGTTGTTGAAGGGAAGTCGTCGGTGTGGCCGGAGTGATAGAGGTTACCGGCGCGACGCCCAAGGAAGCGTGCGCCGTCGATGCCGCAGGCTTCATCGCCATGCGTGTAGCAGACGTTGATGACCCCGGCGCAACCGTCGCCGCGGCGGGTGTCCCCGTCACGGTGCGCGTGCTGAAATCGAACGACGTCGAGGGCGTCGAGTCCGCACCACCCTTGACTCGCCAGGCATTGCCGGCATTAGCGACACTGTAGGCGAACTGCATCACCGTTCCCTCGGAGACCGCGATCACCTGCAGGTTTAGGTAGCCGTGCCGACCGTTCGTAGTCATAAGGGTGGCGGGCGAAACATTCACCACGTAGTTCCCCCGCGCGTTGGTGCGAGCGGAGCCGGCAAGGGTAAGCGGAAACTGCACCCCAGCTGGCAGGCCGATCAGGTCGGACTGATCGGGGAGCACGAGTACGTACACTTCGCCGTTGGGGTCGGCTTGCCCCTGGGCGTCAGTGAGAACGCCAGATGCGATCACGTCAGACGGCGCAAGCGCCGGTTGTGACGGCGCGGACGATTGGGCGGACACCGTGGTAACCGAACCGAACACGCCGAGACAAGCGATAACTGTGAGGCTGATGCCTCTTCGCATCGGCAGCGACGATGATCCCATTCTCGCCTCCCTCCTACCTCATGCCTTCCCAACTGGTCCGGCTGGTATCCAGCTCGCTCCACGCGACCTATCAGTCGGAATCCAGTGATCAGCCGGCCAACAGCGACACTCGCAGTGTTAATTGTTCACTAGCAATTGTCAAGCGGCGTTAATCCACAGGATGGCCGCCTGCAGAGCCTGGATCAACAACGCCGTGAGCCAACGGCATGCGCGCTGCAAAACCGGGTCGGTGGACCGAGGGCGGACTGTAAGCCGGGTTCTGTGTCCCTTGCGGGACGGTGACCATCTGTCTGGGACGCCGGTTGCCCGGCGCCTCTAGCGACCGATACCCGAGGGCTCGGCGAGCCGC
>DAIPXW010000252.1:0-4179 GCA_036783075.1 Candidatus Dormiibacterota bacterium
CGAGCCGGTCAAGGAGATCGACGTCGACGGCGCCACCAGGGTCGTGCGCCTCGAGTCAGGCGTCGAGCTGCGCGCTCCGGCGCTGATCATGGCCGCGGGCGGCCTGCCGCGCTACCTGCAGGTACCGGGCGAAAAGGAGTTCTGGGGCCGCGGCGTCAGCTATTGCGCGGTGTGCGATGGCGCGTTCTTCAAGGGGCAGGAGCTCGCGGTGATCGGCGGCGGGGACGCGGCCGTCGAAGAGGGAGACTTCCTCACCCGTTACGCGTCGAAGGTCTACATCGTCCATCGGCGAAGCGAGCTTCGCGCGCAGCCGATCCTGATCGAGCGGGCGAAGGCGAACCCGAAGATCGAGTTCATCTTCGACGCCCAGGTCAAGGAGATATCCGGGGACGGCAAGGTTCATCTGGTGCGCTACGAGCAGCACGGAAAGCAGAAGGACCTCGAAGTCGGCGGCGTGTTCATCTTCATCGGCTTCGTCCCCAACTCGGGCCTGTTCAAGATCCACGTCGACCACGACGAGGCGGGCTACATCGTCACCGACCGCAACATGCAGACGTCGGTGGACGGTATCTGGGCGGTGGGCGATGTGCGCGCGCAGCTGACGAAGCAGATCGCGACCGCGGTGGGGGACGGCACGACGGCTGCGGTGGCCGCGTCGATGTACGTCACGTCGCTCAAGGACGCCGCCCGCGCTTAGGGTCTAAGCCGTCACGTCGATCCAGACGAGGCCCGGGGGAAGCGTCAGGTTCTGGCCGCTGCCGAGGGTGAACGTCAGTGGCCCATGGCTGTTCGTTGAGCTCCAGGAACCCGCATAACCCTGCCCCTTGTAGAACACCTGGATGGCGCCGCCGCTGTCGAGGTCGAAGTCATGGATGTGTGCGCCGTGCCCGTCCCCGACGTTGAGGAGGGTCTCGTGGGTGTGCAGGATGATGAGCATCTCGATCCGCAGGGGCTGGCCCAGGCTGGCGTCCTTGTAAGGGTGCCCGGCTTCTGATTTCTGGTAGGTGCCGAGGACCGGGTCGTACGTGTATGCGGAGTAGTGCTCGTCGACGTTGATCGTCGACCCGCCCGATCCGGCGGGCAGCACCGGCCGCGCCTTCGGGATCGTGAACGCCGCGATCCCGGAGAAGAAGTTGTCCTCGGCGGCTTTCACCGAAGGACCCTTGATCATCAGGTTGTCCGGGGCGATCCGCGCGGAGGTCCGGAACTGGTAGCCGATCGTGTCGAAGAACTGCGGCGTCGGGTCGGAGGCAGCCCTCGCGGCCGTGGCCTGCGACTCACCTGACTGGAAGAGCAAGCCTTTGTAATGGCGGCCGAGCTTCAGCGAGATGAAGCGCGCGGAACGCATCGGGCCGATCAGGTCGGGGGCGTTGTCGTACATCGCGGTCAGGCGCGTGATCCCCCCTTCGGCGAGGTACTCCCAGACGATGTCCGCCGCCTGGAGGCCGTTCTGGTCCACCGCGTTCGCGTCGTTGGGGATCTGGATCAGCGCCGGGTACTTCAGCGCCGTGGTGTGCTCGCGGTCGTGGTAGTAGATGCCGGTGTTGAAGGTGAAGGCCCCGGGGACGTAATGACGAGTTTGGTCGCGGCCGCCCGCCGCCAGCACCACCTGCAATGGTCCCGAGGGGATGCCGGCGGTCGAGAAGGTCGCGCTCCTGTCGTCGGCCGCCCACTTCAGGTCGGCGATCTGGGTCGCACCAAGCGTCACCTTGATCGTCGCGGGTTCCATCGCGTCGTTGAACGTGAGCTTCAACGTCGCCCCGGGATCGATCTCCATTCCATTGGTCAACGCGGTGCCCGAAGGGGCTGTGATCGAGACGACGTGCGGGACGATGATCGTGGTGAAAGTCCAGCTGGTGGCCCGGACGTGGTGGCCGGAGTCGGCGACGGCTTTCAGGGTCACCGTGTAGGTCGTCAGCTCGGCGAGAGGCTTGGTGGGTGACCAGGCGTACTCGCTCTGGCCGGAGACCGGCCCGATGGTGCCTTCCGCGGGAGGGCTGATCGAGAAGGCCGCCTCCACCGCCGCGATCGAGACCGATCGGCTGAAGTTCAGCGAGATACGTCCATCGGTGGGCACGTCCACCTGTCCGTTCTTGTAGTTGGTCGTGACGGTGGTGGGGAGGGTGTTCTCGTAAGCGAGGTATGCGCCCGCGCCCGTCAGCACGACGACGATCGCGAGCCCGGCGCTGATGAATGCGCGACGCGATAGACGAGCGCGTCGGGGTCGCCTGTAAAGCGGGGCCGGCGCGGGCGCAGGCTGGGTCTGTGGGAGAGACGTGGAGATGGACACGGACCGCGGGGGATTATCTCAGATCGCGCAGCAGCCGAAACGTGTATATGCCGGTGGCATGGCCGCTCTCGAAAGCGATCTGGAGCGCGTACTGGCCGATCAGCGTCACGTCTTTTACGCGCAGCTCGTCCGGGCTGAGTGCCTTGACCCGCGCGAGTCGCCCTGGCGAACCGGCCTCGCCGCGACACTCAGCGCAGGGACACGCCCATCGCAGCCGCTCTGCCGGGTAAGTGGTGCGCTGCCCGTCTTCCCATTCGATCTCCATGACCTGGCGCGCGCGGTCCACGTCGACGTTGCGAGGAAACGGGTCGGGGTCTTGCAGGGCTCGCGCCTAGTGGACGTTGATGACCGGCAGCTGCCGGAATGACTGGATGGACGTGCGCGCGGCGACCTGCGAAGCGATGTGCTCGAAAGCTTTCGCGCCCGCGGATTCCGGTCGGGAGATGACGACGGGTGTCCCGGCGTCGGCGTCTTCGCGAATGCCCTGCTCGAGAGGAACGGCACCGAGGAATGGAACCCCAAGCCGCTTTGCGGCCTCTTCGGCGCCGCCATGGCTGAAGATGTCATGCCGGTGCCCGCAGCTCGGGCACACGTACCAGCTCATGTTCTCAATGAGGCCGAGCGGCGTGACGTTGAGCTTTCGGAACATCTGCAGCGCCTTGACCGCGATGTCGGTGGCCACGTCTTGCGGCGTGCACACGATGGCCACGCCGGTCAGCGGCACGGCCTGCGCAAGGGTGAGCGAGGCGTCACCGGTCCCGGGCGGAAGGTCGATCACCAGGTAATCGAGCCGGCCCCAGTCGACCTGGATCATCATCGCCTCGATGGCCTTGCCGACCATCGGGCCGCGGTAGATCGTCGGTTCGTTGCCCGGATAGATGTGGCCGAAGGACATGAGCTTCATGCCAAACGCCTCGATCGGCTGCAGACGGCCGTTGACCTGCTCCGGCACCGACCTCGATCCGGTCATCGCGGGGACCGAAGGACCGTAGATGTCGGCGTCGAGCAGGCCGACCGCGGCACCGCTCTTGGCCAGCGCGGCCGCGAGGTTGACCGCCACAGTCGACTTCCCGACACCACCCTTGCCGGACGCGACTGCGATCGTCTGCTTCACGCCGGGCAGGATCTCGGACGGCTTCGGACGCATGAAGGCGGGACGGACGTTGGCCGTCATCCGAACGTCGACGGCGGTCACGCCCGGCATGTCGCCGACGAGGTCCTGCGCCTGGGTCTTGAAGCGGTCCCTTACCGGGCAGGCCGGGGTGGTGAGCTCGAAGGTGAAGCTGACCTTGCCCTGCGGGCTGACCTCCAGCTCTTTGATCATGCCGAGGCTGACGACGTCCCGGCCCAGGTCCGGGTCCTGGATGTGCGCCAGCACGTCGAGCACCTGCTGGGATGAAGGGACTGCCATCGCCCCGGCATGTTACCGGGAGCGGAGAAGTGGACCCAGCCTGTTAATTTCCGCTTCGATGCCTGCACGCGCCCAGCTGATCGCCCATCAGGCCGAATGTCGCGCCTGCCATGTCTGCGCGGACCAGGGCATCATCCCGGAGGCGAACCCCACGTTCGAAGGCCGCTGGAGAGCGCCGTTCTTTCTTGTCGGGCAGGCGCCCGGGCCTGCCGAGCGCGTATCGCGGCGTCCCTTCGACGGTCGCGCGGGCAAGGAGCTCGACCGCTGGATGACTCGCGCCGGCTTCTCCAGCGCCGAGGAGTTCCGGCGCCTCACCTACATCGCCGCGCTGATGCGCTGCTTTCCCGGTCGCAACAAGAAAGGCGATGGCGACCTGAAGCCACCGCCGGCCGCCGTCGCCAACTGCGCGCACTGGCTCGACACGGAGCTGCGCTTGTTGAAGCCGAAGGCAGTGATCCTCGTCGGGCAGCTGGCGATC
>DAIPXW010000253.1:0-4169 GCA_036783075.1 Candidatus Dormiibacterota bacterium
GTCATCTGCTCGTTCGCCAGGAATGCGCCGCCGTTCACCGTGATCTGCGTGGTCGCACCGCCCGAGGCTACGTCCAGGGAGAGGAATGCGTTGACGGGCGTCGGGGTCGGGGTGGGACAGGTCGAGCTCGCCGGGCAGTCCATCCCGATGTTTGCGCGCGCCGAGGGGGCGATGGCGAACAGGAGGGCGGCGCAGGCGGCCGCGCTGGAGATGAGGATGGCCGGTGTCGGCCGCGCAGGCACCCCAGGAAAACGCATCAAAACAGCTGAAGGTTACGAGGCGCCTATACGGGTGGCCAGGGCACCGACCAGGCGGAGGTCGGTTCGGGGAAGCGCCAGGCAGGGTCGAGCACGCCACGCAGCCGGCGCTTCAGCACGCGAATCTCGGATGGGCTGAGCAGCGCGTCCAGGGTCGTGCCGAGCTCTGCCTTGTCCAATGCGATCAACGCCCGCTCGACATCGCCGCACAGATCGGAGGGCAGCGGTTCGCTGGAGAAGTCCCAGATCACGGTGCGCAGCTTCTGGTCGACGTGAAACGTGAGGCCGTGGTCGATGACCCAGACGCGGTCCTCGGCATCGAAAAGGCAGTGCCCGGACTTGCGGTCGGCGTTGTTGGTGATGACGTCGAAGAGCGCGACCTTGAGCCAGGTCTCGCCTCTCGCCGGACCCGCTGACCGCGGCTCGCCGAGAAAGTGGCGGCGGTCCGCCTCGATGAAAAGCTGCGCGGCGCCCGGGCCGTGCGGTCCTTTGCGACGCACCACGGTGGGCGGCACGTTCGGCCAGCCGAGCACCTTGCTGAGCTCGTACGCCGCCACCTCGCGGCGGTACAGGGTGCCCGCCTGGAAGTCCCACAGCGGCGACTCCCCGCGGGCCGGCTTGTAGACGGCCAGGAGCCCCGCGGGCGGATGCGGGTTGAGCCGGGCCAGGAACGTGTAGTTGGAAGCGCCGTGGAGGAGTCCCACAACCTCCATCTCGGGCAGGTCGGCAAGAAGCTTCTCGGTGTCTTGGGATGCGTCCCCGCCGGTCCCGGCGGGATCAGAAGATCGGTCGCGCGCCATTGGATACCGGGCAGGGATGGCCTGAGGGGTCCATCGGGAGGCCGCAGCGAGGGCACAGGGGCCGCCCAGCGGTCAGCACCGATTCAGCCTGCTTGGAAAAAGCGACGGCCTGGCGGTGGCTGAGCCAGAAACGCACGCTAGGCGCATCGTCGGAGGCACCCTCTTCGGCGGCCGCACCCTGGCTCGCGACGAGGACGAACATCTTGCGGGCCTCGTGATACCCGAGGCCCATCTCCGCGACCTGCCACTCGGGCTCGCCAGGCTCGATCGTCGCCACCTCCGCCGCCTGCTCGGCCACCTCGATCCCCTGCGTCTCCATCATCTGGGCCAGCCGCGCGATCAGCGCCTGGATTTGGGACTTCTCGCATGCGAGCGTCAGCGTGCGGCCCGAGCCGCTCGCGAGGAGGAAGAAACGGCGTTCGCCCGGCCGCCCGACCGCGGCCACCGCGATCCGGTCGACGGGGTCGAGCTCGAAGATTGCCACCGCCAATTAGCCTAGTGGACCGTCTCTGGCTTGTTTTGACACTCCTGCCCTGGGGAAAGAGATCAGTCGTAGAAATTCGAATACGCGCCGAGGCGCGCATCGGGAGGAAAAACGACAAATGCCGAAAACCGTAGGAATCGACCTGGGAACGACCAACTCCGTCATCGCCGTGATGGAAGGTGGTGAGCCAGTGGTGATTCCGAACTCCGAAGGCTCTCGAACCACGCCCTCCGTCGTCGCCTTCACCAAGAGCGGCGAGCGCCTGGTCGGCAACCTTGCGCGCCGCCAGGCTGCGGTCAACCCCGAGAACACGGTGTCTTCGATCAAGCGGTTTATGGGCCGGAACTTCAAAGAGGTCGAATCCGAGCGCAAGATCGTGCCTTACCAGGTCAAGCCGGGCAAGGACGACCGCGCCGTGGTCAACATCCCCAACGCGAACAAGGAGTTCACGCCCGAAGAGATCTCGGCGATGATCCTCCAGAAGCTGAAGACGGACGCCGAGGCCTACCTTGGCGAGAAGGTCACCGACGCGGTGATCACCGTGCCCGCGTACTTCAACGACTCGCAGCGCCAGGCCACCAAGAACGCCGGCCAGATCGCCGGGCTGAACGTGCTCCGCATCATCAACGAGCCGACCGCGGCGTCCCTGGCTTACGGCCTGGACAAGAAGGCCAACGAGACCATCCTGGTCTTCGACCTCGGCGGCGGCACCTTCGACGTTTCTGTGCTTGACGTCGGCGACGGCGTCTTCGAGGTGAAGTCCACGAACGGGGACACCCACCTGGGCGGCGACGACTACGACCGCCGCATCGTCGACTGGCTCGCCGAGGAGTTCAAGAAATCCAACGGCATCGACCTCAAGACCGACCGCCAGGCTTTGCAGCGTCTCACCGAGGCCGCCGAGCGGGCGAAGATCGAGCTGTCGAGCCGGCTCGAGACCAGCGTCAACCTTCCGTTCATCACGGCGGACCAGACAGGTCCCAAGCACCTCGAGACGACGCTGACCCGCGCCAAGTTCGAGTCGCTGACCGCGGACCTGACCGAGCGCTGCCGCGGGCCTTTCCTCGCGGCGTTGAAAGACGCGAGCCTGACGCCTCAGCAGATCGACGAGGTGGTGATGGTTGGCGGCTCGACCCGCATGCCCGTGATCCAGCAGCTGGTCAAGGACCTGCTCGGCGGCAAGGAGTCCCACAAGGGCGTCAACCCCGACGAGGTCGTGGCGGTGGGCGCCGCGATACAGGCCGGCGTGCTCAAAGGCGAGGTCAAGGACATCCTTCTTCTCGACGTGACCCCGCTGTCGCTCGGCGTCGAGACGCTGGGTGGGGTCGCGACCAAGCTGATCGAGCGCAACACGACGATCCCTACTTCGCGCTCACAGGTCTTCTCGACCGCTGCCGACAGCCAGACCTCAGTCGAGGTTCACGTGCTGCAGGGCGAACGCGAGATGGCGCGCGACAACCGCACGCTTGGGCGCTTCCACCTGGACGGCATCCCGCCCGCTCAACGTGGCACTCCGCAGATCGAGGTCACGTTCGACCTGGACGCGAACGGCATCCTGAACGTCAAGGCCCAGGACAAAGGCACCGGGCGAGAGCAGTCGGTGACGATCACCGCATCATCGACGTTGAACAAGGACGAGGTCGACCGCATGGTCAAGGAGGCTGAGGCCCACTCGGCCGAGGACCGCACCAAGCGCGAAGAGGTCGAGCTCCGCAACCAGGCCGACCATATGATCCACCAGGCGGAGAAGGTCATCAAGGACAACGCGGACAAGATCCCTGAGGACGTCAAGACCGAGGTCAACACCAAGCTCGAGTCGCTCAAAGCGGCGGCCAAGGGCTCGGACACGAAGGCGCTGCGCCAGCAGATGGACGACTTCAACGAGTCGCTGCAGAAGATCGGCCAGCACATCTACCAGCAGGCCGGAGCGACCGCAGCGGCGGCGCCTCCCGACGGCGAGCATGCCCCCGATGGCGAGCCCAAGAAGGAAGAGGACGTCGTCGACGCGGACTATCGCGAAGTCAATTAACTAGCCGGATAAGGGCTCGGGCGACGGCCTGAGCCCTTATTTTTTGCTTGCGGTGCTGAGATATCTGCGCGAGCGCACGCGCCTGTGGGGAGCCGCGGGCCTGTGGGCCGGCGTGCTGTTGATCTCATTCGACGTCTACGCGGCGGCCGTCACGTACATCCCTCAGTACCGCGTGCGCAACGACTTCAGGCTCATGTACGGGGCGGCATTGACCGGGCTGCGTCACGGCTACTCCCACCTGTACGACCTCGCCGCGCAGCAGTCGACCGTCGAAGGAATCGGTTCTGGCTTCTACTGGTCGCCGTTCCTGAACCCGCCGCCTTTGGTGTGGCTCGCGACGCCGTTCACCCTGTTGTCCTTCGACGTCGCCATCGTGCTGTGGACAGTCCTTCTCGTCGCGTCGCTGCTGCTGGCCTGGTATCTCGCCGCCCCGGGTGGGCGCCTGACAAAAGCGGCGCACCTCGCCTTGTGGCTCGGACTGTTCCCGGTGGCGTTTGGTCTGATGGTCGGGCAGCCCGTCGCTTTGGTCGCGGCGGCCGTGGCGGCTTGCTGGTGGCTCGGCGAGCGCGGGCGTCCGATCCTGGCCGGCCTTGCGCTCG
>DAIPXW010000254.1:0-4153 GCA_036783075.1 Candidatus Dormiibacterota bacterium
ACGAAAGAGATGACGACGACGCCGGCGGCGGCGTAGAGGTAGAGGGCGAGCGAGATCGGCAGGTCGTAGCGCTGACCGAACCCGTGCAGGAGGATGCCGGCCGACGCGTTCATGGACTCACCGTGAGCCGGCCGAGCGGCGTGCTCGTGCTCTCCCACTCGATGTCACACCCGCAGGTCTTGTCGGCCTTGAAGGTGTGACTGACCGTCTGGCCGGCCTTGGTGTCGAACGCGATGTCGTACACGTGCAGGTGGACCTCACCGTCGGTGTCGCTCTTGATGTTGATCGTGATCGTGTCGTTGACGTGAGCGGAGAGGGTGCTCGGAGACATCGATTTCGCTCCGGTCACGGTGAGGTCGAAGGTCAGACTCTGGACGCCTCTGTGCTGGGTCGCGTAGATCACGACTCCACCGACCAGCGCGAAGACGACCAGGACGCCGATCACGACGAAAACACGAGCTCGACTCACGAATTTCCTCCTTTACATCTGTATGCGCGCGACAGTGCGCGCGTGCGATCAGCTAAAGCTGAGGCGCAAAGAGAGAGGAGGTCCGCGCTTGGCCGCCGAACGACCCGCCGCGGAAGCGAACAGGGGCTCGCTTTCCAGTGCGGGCCGGGCCATGATGGCCGCCACGACCGGCAGTGATAGGCCCGGCCGCATCGCAAGCGCGATCCGGATGACCGAGACGGCCGCCTCGAAGCGGGCCAACAGCCATCGAAGTCCCGCGGCGGCGACCAGCGCCACCGGCAGCTGGCCGAGCGTGCCCCACAGCAGGAGGTCCGCCACCGATGCTGTCGGGAGACCCGCGACCAGGGCCTCGGCCACCTCCTGGCCGGCAAAGACTGTCAGCTGCATCGTGTAGAGGGCGGCGAGCAGCCGCAGGTACTGCGGGGCGGAACGAGTGCGAACGGGGCGCCCGCCGACAGCACGCGCGATCCCGATCGCGAAGAGGCCGGTCAGTGCGAGCATGCATGCCACGCCGACGGACGCCTTGACCACGCCCGGGAGGTAGCCATGCGCGCCGGTGCTCTGCAGCGACTGCGCGGCGGCGCCGAATCGAACCTGGTACGCGAGCAGGTGCCCGGCCTGTGAGCCGCCGATGGCCACCGCCGCCACCAAGATCCGAGACCGCTGACCGCTCACCGTTCCCGATAATAGGCTTGCCCAAGGTCCGGTTCGTGATCAGGTGGAGGACACCGATGAGAAAACAGACACTCGCTATCGCGGCATTGATGGTGCTGAGCGCCTGCGGCGGCTCATCGACCCCTACCACCACGAGCTCGGGTGGCCCGGGCAAGGTCGACAAGATCGCCGCCGAGGTCCCGGCCGATGTCAAAGCGAAAGGCGCCCTCCAGATTGGCGTGGACGCAACCTACGCGCCCAACGAGGCAATCGACCCCGAATCCGGCCAGATCGTAGGCTGGGACATCGATCTCGGCAACGCGATCGGAAAGGTGATCGGGGTCCCGTTTGTCTGGAACAACGCCGACTTCAGCAGCATCATCCCCGACATCGGTACGCGGTACGACCTGGGCATCTCGAGCTTCAGCCCCACTGCCACCCGGGAGCAGACGGTCGATTTCGTCACCTATTACCAGGCAGGTGAATCCTGGTTCGTCAAGAACGGCGGACCTCAGGTCAACTCGCCATCCGACATGTGCGGCAAGACGGTCACGGTCGAGACCGGCACGACCGAGGAAGCGGACGCTTATGGCTTCATGGGCAAGAACCCCGACGGGTCGGCGATCAAAGGCGACGCGAACAACTGCAAGTCGGCGGGCAAGACCGACATCACCGTGCACAGCTTCACCAAGCAGACCGACGCCAACGCGGACCTCATGAGCGGCCACGCCGACATCGGTTGGGCCGACCAGCCCGTGACGGACTACCAGGTGAAGCTGTCCAAGGGCCAGCTGCAGGTCAGCGGCAAACCGTGCAGCATCGCTCCTTACGGGATCGCGCTCCCCAAGGGCAGCGGGCTCGAGACTGCCCTTCAGGACGCGCTCAAGTACCTGATCGACAACGGCTACTACGGCAAGATCCTCCAGACGTGGAACGTCCAGGATGGCGCCCTCGCGAGCGCCGGCGTGGCCCTCAACGTCAACTCCCTGCCGAATCAGCCGTCCTGCGTACCCTCGTACTGATCTAGTGATCGAGGCGGCGGCGGGCCGCAGAACGCGGCCCGCTTCCGGCCCGCTGGGATGAGCCGTTGAGCACGAGCTCCTCCACCCGAGCCGGCGCCATCAAGGCAATTCCCGTGCGCCATCCATGGCGGTGGGTCGCAGCCGTGGTGGTCGTCGTCTTCGCGGCGGAGGCCGTCTACACGGTAGCCACCGCGCCGAACCTCGAGTGGAACGTCGTCCAGCACTTCCTCTTCCAGGACCGCATCCTCCTCGGGCTGACGGGAACGCTGGAGCTGACCGTGCTGGCGATGCTCATCGGAATCGCACTCGGCATAAGCCTGGCGGTGATGCGCATCTCGCCGAATCCGGTGATGTCGGTCGTGAGCTGGTTCTACATCTGGTTCTTCCGAGGGACTCCGGTGCTTGTGCAGCTGTTCTTCTGGTGGAACCTGCCCCTGATCCTGCCCAACATCGGCATCGGCATCCCGCTGACCAACCTTGGTTGGCACACTGAGACGGTCAAGCTGATCACCCCGTTTCTCGCTTCGATCCTGGGGCTTGGGCTGAACGAGGGCGCCTACATGGCCGAGATCGTCCGCGCGGGAATAATCTCGGTCGAGCACGGTCAGACAGAGGCCGCCATGGCGCTTGGCATGCGGCGGTTGCAGGTGATGCGGCGGATCGTCTTGCCGCAGGCGATGAAGGTGGTCATCCCGCCGACCGGCAACGAGACGATCTCCATGCTGAAGACGTCTTCCCTGGCGTTCATCACGACCTTTGGCGAGCTGTTCCGAGTTCAGACGGAGGTGTCGGCATTCAACTACCGCATCGTCGAGCTCCTGATCGTCGTGAGCTTCTGGTACCTGCTGCTGACTTCGATCCTGACGGTCGGCCAGTACTACCTGGAGCGCTACTTCGGTCGGGGCTCGCAGCGCGAGCTGCCGCCAACACCCTGGCAAAGGTTCCGCCGGATGCTCACCACTTTCCACGCGCCGCCACCCATGCCGGCCGACGTTCCAGTGTCCTTGCCCACCGAGCCCCGCTGAGATGAGCGCGATGCCGATGGTGATGGCGGAAGGCGTGCGCAAGAGCTTCGGACGGCTCGAGGTGCTGCGCGGCATAGACCTTGAAGTCCAGCCCAGGGAGGTCATGTGCATGATCGGCCCCTCGGGCTCGGGCAAGAGCACGTTCCTGCGCTGCATCAACCACCTCGAGAAGATCGACGCGGGCAGGCTGTCGGTGGATGGCGAGCTGGTCGGTTACCGGGAGCGCGGCGACCACCTGTATGAGCTGCCGGACCGCGAGATTTGCCGCAAGAGATCGGAGATCGGCATGGTCTTCCAGCGCTTCAACCTCTTCCCTCACATGACCGCGCTGGAGAACATCGTGGAAGCGCCGATCCGCGTGAAAGGGGAGAGTCGCGTCGACGCCGTCGCGCGGGCCCGGGCCCTTCTCGACCGCGTCGGCCTTGCCGACAAGGTCGAGACATATCCCAATCAGCTCTCAGGCGGCCAGCAGCAGCGAGTCGCGATCGCGCGGGCGCTGGCGATGCAGCCAAAGCTGATGCTGTTCGACGAGCCGACCTCGGCCCTCGACCCGGAGCTGGTCGGCGACGTCCTGGACGTCATGCGAGGGCTGGCGAAAGACGGCATGACGATGGTCGTCGTGACCCACGAGATGGGGTTCGCGCGCGAGGTCGGCGACAGCCTCGTGTTCATGGATGGCGGGGTGATCGTGGAGGCCGGGAAGCCTCGCGAGATGCTCAGCAACCCGCGGCATGAGCGGACGCGGTCTTTCCTCTCGAAGGTGCTGTAGACCGCGATCTAGCGGAGCGACTCTCCTGGCGCCGATCCTTCCCAGGCCGTCGTCTCCCAGTTGTCCTTTCGCGGACCCGCCGGCAGCCACGGGGGCAGGTCGAACAGGAGCTCGTCGCTCAGGGCGTGCGCGTAGGGCTCGTAACCCTTGCGAAGGTTGACCAGGCGCTCGCGGAAGGTCTCGAGGTCGCTGACGATGCCCATGTCCGACAGGG
>DAIPXW010000255.1:0-4143 GCA_036783075.1 Candidatus Dormiibacterota bacterium
TGGGCAAGATCGGGCTACCGCTTGCGGCGCAGTTTGCCGGCAAGGGCGTGAGGGTCATCGGCTGTGACGTGCTGCCGCAGGTCGTGGACGCGACCAACCGCGGCGTCTCCCACGTCCGTGAGGAGTCCGGGCTCGACGAAGCAGTCGCAGCGGCCGTGGCGCGCGGCGACCTGAAAGCGACAACCGATACGGTGGCGGCCACCGCGGAATCCGATGTCGTGGTCGTCATCGTCCCGCTGATAGTCCGGCCCGACCACAGCATCGACTATCGAAATATCGATGCGGCCACGCTGGCGATCGGTCGCGGACTTCGACGCGGCTCCCTCGTGATCTACGAGACCACGCTGCCGGTCGGAACCACCCGGAAGCGCCTCGGCGCCACGCTCGAGAAGGAGTCAGGGTTGAAGGCGGGAGCCGACTTTCACCTTGCGTTCAGCCCGGAGCGGCTGTACGCGGGACGAATCTTCGAGGACTTGCGGAAGTACCCGAAGATAGTTGGCGGCATCAACCCGCAGAGCACGCAGAAGGCGGTCGACTTCTATCGCACCGTCCTCGACGCCGAGGTCTGGCCTGTCGAGAACGCTGAGACGGCGGAGTTCACCAAGCTGGCCGAAACCGCCTACCGTGATGTCAACATCGCGCTCGCCAACCAGCTTGCGCTGTATGCGGCAGGCCGCGACGTCAATGCGCTCGAGGCTTTCAGGGCCGCCAACTCGCAGCCGTTCTCACACCTGCACCGTCCGAGCATTGGTGTGGGCGGGCACTGCATTCCGGTCTATCCGCACTTCTTGCTGTCCGACTCGGCCGCTGGTGAGCTCAGCCTCGTACGTGACGGCCGCGAGACGAACGACCGCATGGCGCGTTACGGAATCGATCAGCTCGAACACGAACTCGGCGAGCTGCGCTCGAAGCGTGTGCTGGTCCTGGGAGCGTCGTATCGAGAGGATGTGAAGGAGCTCGCCTTTTCGACCGCGCTCCCGATCGTCGACCTGCTGCATCGCGCCGGCGCCGAGGTCATGATCACCGACCCGCTTTTCACGGCCGCGGAGCTGGGAAACCTGGAGGCGGAGGTCGTCGACCTGGATTCGGAGGCCGCCAGGTCGGCGGAGGCGGTCGTCATCCAGGCATGGCACAGGGAGTTCAGGGATCTGGACTGGCGCACGTTCAAGGACCTGCGCGCGGTGCTTGACGGGCGGAGCGCTTTAGACCCAGCACCGGTACGTGCCGCCGGTGCGGCCTACCTCGCCGTCGGTGTCCCTGAGACGCGACCGGCGCCTAGACCGGCTCCGGGCTAGCGCGTCAGCGCGGACATGCTCGGCCGCGCCTGGGTTCGCTTCCGGATGACGAAGTCCCAGATCCCGCTCAAGAACCCGATTCCGTAACCGAAGTGGTAACTGGCGAATGTCACCGGCAGAACGGCCAGGAGGTCCCATCCAGAATGCACGGCCGTGGTGACCGACGCGACCACCAGGACCAAGGCGTAGCTCCCCAGACTGACGAAAAGAAGGTCGCGCGCGATCACGGCCGCGCCCTCGGCGCCCGGCCACATGAGCGCGGCGGCCCACCCTGCCAACGCACCCACGACCAGGCACGCCAGTCCAGCAACGAAGATCGCCGGCACGTACTGCCGGAGCGCTGGCGGGCGGCCATGCTTCTGCGTGATGCGAACCTTCCAGTACCCGAACTGCCGGTACTGGCGGAACAAGCCGCCGATGGTGGACCGGGGCGTGTACCAGGACCGCACCGCGGGCGACTGCCAGGTCGTCCCGCCGCTGCGCTCCAAACGGAAGTTGAACTCCGCGTCGGAGTCGCGCACGAACTCCTCGTCGAACATGCCGATCCGGTCGAACACGTCGCGGCGGTAGAAGCCGCCGAAGACCGTCGCAGCCTTGCCCTCGTACTCAATCGAATGCCAGCTCGCGCCGCCGACGGAGAAGCGGCTGTGGTGGGAGGCGGCGTTCGACCTCTGCACGTAGCCGTCGCCCTCGGCGATCGCCGGCCCACCGACGTTGTCGGCGTGAAGCTTTTCCGCTAGCTCGAGGCAGCGGACGAGGTAGTCGGAGGGATATCGCGCGTGGGCACTGATGATCGCGATGTAACGGCCGCCGGCCTGGCGGATGGCCTCGTTCCAGCCCGCCGGGGCGATCTGCCGAGGGTTGCCCAGCACCTTCACGCGCGAGTCCTCAGTCGCAAGCCGGTCGAGCACCAGACGCGTCCGGTCGTCGCTGAGGCCCTCGGCCACGATGACCTCGAAGCCGCCTGGCGGCACGTCCTGTGCAAGCAGCGATCGAACGCAAGCCTCGATGAATCGTTCTTCGTTGCGCGCGGCCACCACGACTGTGACGGCCAATTGCCCTGGGCCAGGCTGGACGGGCGAGGGCGCCGCCTCGGGCCCGATCGACACGCCCGAGAGTCTGAACGCAGCGAGATGTGGGCGTCAACCGGCGACCGATCCTCACATAGCGGAGCGACTACGCAACGGGCCTGGCGATCGATCGATTCAAGAGCCCGCCCGGCCCGGTGCGACTCCCTGGTCGGCCCGGCGCTCTTCGCCGAACCAGCGGAAGAACACACCCAGCGCCGCGACCGCCATCGCAACTTTGCCCAGCACCATCAATACGGCACCCGCCACCGTCTGGTCGATGAGTGGGGTAAGGCCGGCGACCAGGCGCGGCGCGTGAGTGTAGAACTCGTAGAACGGGACGCGCGAAAAGATCAGCGCCAGGGCGACTCCGTCCTGCGGAAGGGTGGCCACCAGCATGTACAGCAGCTTGGCGCCAGGCGACATCCGCCAGCGGGCGCGGGCCGAGGTCGCTTCGAGCATCGGCCAGTAGAGCAGCAGGCCGCCGGCTATGAACGTGAGGTGCTCGAAAATGTGGAGCCCTTCCGAGCGCAGAGTGGCGTCGTAGAGCGGTGGGAGATGCCACGCGAGCATCACCACGCCCGCGGCCACCTGGGCCGGCACCGGCTCGGTCATCGCACGCAGGCCGGGCACTCGCACGAGCCGCGTGACCATTCCGCCGGACAGGCCGAGCAGCATGAGAGGTGGGGCGACGAAGCCTAGAAGGACGTGCTGGAACATATGGACGCTGTCGAGGTACTCGTCGCTGATGGTGTCGATGGGCGTCTCGAGCGCGACCCAGAGTGTGATCACCCCGAGCGCGAAATAGATCGCGTGCCTACGTCGAGCATCGGTGACGGACCTGGCGAGCCACACATAGCCGAGGGCGAGCGCCGCCAGGCCTGCGTACACCGTCGGGTCGAATGGCCAGCTCATGCTTCCGACCTGGAGGCGATCGTCAGCGAGACCGTGAAGATCGCGAGCACGAGCACGTGTGCGGCCGTGCACCAGATGCATATGGCGCCCAACCGCACGATCTCCACGAAGACGAGATAAATGACCGACAGGACGCCGATCGACGACCACACCACCTGCGCCCGCAGCCAGGGCAGGCCGGCCAGGATGGCGATCGAAAGGGCCGCGCTGGCCGTGAACCACAGGATCCCCGCCGCGGCTGTCGGGACGCTTGAGCCGCCGATCACCCCGTAGGGGCTGGACAGCACCTGCTCGCAGTTGATCAAGGCGCCGGACGGGCAGGCGAGCGCGAAGCCCGCGTAGTGCTCCGCCGTCAGGTAGACGGAGACGCCGACGCCGGCCAGGCCGGCTGCGAGCGCCAGCGCCTGCAGACGCACCTAGTGGACCGTACCAGCCACTAGCCCAGCTTCTTCTCGATGGCCTGGATCGCGGGATCCGAGCAGACGGCGGCCGGTTGGTCCGCGGTGAGGCCGCAGATCGCGGCCGTGATCAGGTTGGCCGACCCGAGGATCGCTTTGGCCTGTGGCGAGTCAGGCTGCAGGACCGCATCTGCCACCGCCTGCCAGCTCATGCCGCTGAGAATGTCCGGCAGGTACATCGCGCCTGAGATCGCGTAGCGGTTGCCGATGTCGATGAAGGGGATCGACCCGGACGTGTCGTACTTGCTGACGAGGGCCAGCTGAGCCGCCGTCGCAGTCTCGAGCTTCTGCTGGTTCCGATCGGTCGTCTCGACCGATGCGAACTCGATGTACTGGCTCGTGTACGTGGAGTTGTGAAAGGTGAACGTGGGCGTGTTCGGGTAGATGTCGGTCGATGACGACGAGGTG
>DAIPXW010000256.1:0-4142 GCA_036783075.1 Candidatus Dormiibacterota bacterium
AGGCTGCCGAGCAGGCCGAACTCCTCGGCGAAGATGGCGAACACGAAGTCGGTCGCACGCTCTGGGACGAAGCCGAGCTGGCCCTGCAGCCCGTGAAGCCATCCCTGGCCGAACATGCCGCCCGCTCCGACGGCGATCCTCGCCTGCAGGAGGTTGTAGCCGGCGCCCAGCGGGTCCTGGTTGGGGTCGAGGAAGATCTCGAGCCGCCGCCTCTGGTAGCCGTGCAGCACGTACGGAAGCAGGGGGATCGCGACCGCACCGGCCCCGACCAGGGAGAACAGCTGCCACGGCCGGGCGCCGGCCAGAAAGAGCATCCCGCAAAGGACCGTGACGAAGACGATGGTGGTCCCCAGGTCGGGTTGCGCGAGGATCAGCGCCGCCGGGGGCGCCACCAGGACGATGGTCGAGGCAAAAGAACGCCATGACATCCGGTCGGTTCGACACAGGTACGCCGCCAGGACCAGCACGATCAAGAGCTTCGCCAGCTCGGAGGGCTCGAGCGGAAACCCGGCGAGGGAAAGCCAGCGTCGCGCACCCAGCGCGCTGTGCCCGATCACGTGCACGGCGAGCAGCAGCAGGATCATGCCGGCGTAGAAGACCGGCGCCGGGGCGCGCAGGCGGCGGTAGTCGAACAACGATGCCGCGGCATATGCGGCGGCACCGAGCGAAACCCAGACGACCTGGCGCTGCCAGTCGGCGTGCGCGCTGAAGATCGTCATCAAGCCCAGGGCGGCCAGCAGGCCGATGAGGACAGGCTGAACGGGGTCGAGCCGCCGCCACGGCGAGGTGGTGGTCACGGGGTGACGGCCTGGATCGCCGTGCGATTGGCACGGAAGAACTTCTCGATCTGGACGCCGATGGGCGCCGCCTCCACCTCGGACAGCTCCCCTCGCTCCACAAAGATCGACATCGCGACCTCGGGCTGGGCGTAAGGCGCGAAGAAGACGAACCATGCGTGCGTCGGAAGGTCGAGCCCGCTGCCTCCGAACTGCGCCGTGCCAGTCTTGCCCCCGCCGTCCGCCGGCACGCCGGCCGCGCGGAACCAGTAGTTCATGTTGTACGGCCGGTTGATCTCCTCGCGCATGCCTTCGCGAACCGCCATGAGGGTCGCCTGCGAAGCGGGAACTGTGCTGGTGACCTCGGGATGGAGGGACTGCACCACGCGGCCCGACGCGGCGCGCACCTCGTGGACCAGTGTCGGCCGCATCACCAGGCCGCCGTTGGCCAGCGCGGCCACATACATGGCCTGGTTCAGCGGCGTCGTCAACAGGTACGACTGCCCGATCCCGAACGTGATGGTGTCGCCGGGATTCCAGCGGCAGCTGTCCGAGTTCAGGTCCGGAACGCCGCACGTCAGCTGCTTCCAGATCCGGTCCGGCACTATCCCGGCCATCACGCCCGGCAGCTCGATCGCCTTCGCCTGGCCGAAGCCGAAAGCGCGTGCGAATCGCGACAGCTCGAGGTCGCCGACCATTGCGGCGACCTGGTAGAAGAACGTGTCGCACGACGTGGCCAGCGCCTTTGCGACGTTCATCCTGCCGAGGCTGTATGTGGCCCAGTTGTGGTAGACCCAGCCGTTCACGGTGATGTAGCTCGGGCAGTTGAGGAGCGTGCTCGGCGTGATCTTGCCGTCCTGCAGCGCCGCAGTGGCGGTGACCATCTTGAACGTTGATCCCGGTGCGTACTGGCCCGCGATGGCACGGTTCAACAGAGGCCGGTTGGGGTCGTTGATCAGCCGGCTGTAGTCGGCCTGGCTTATGCCGTGGGTGAAGAGGTTCGTGTCATAGCCGGGCAAGCTCACCATCGCGAGCACCTCGCCGGTCCGCGGGTCGATCACGACTGAGGCACCCGCGGACTTGTGGTCGCGGACGAGCCCGGCGGCAAGCGCCGCGGCGGTCGCGCGCTGCAGCGACGCGTCGATGCTCAGGTAAACCGAGTCACCCGCGACAGGAGGCCCGCTCGCGAGCGTCTTCACGATCTGCCCACGCGCGTCGACCTCGACGTCGGCCCACCCGTCCTTGCCCCGCAAAAGAGTCTCGAGACCGGCCTCGACGCCGACTTTGCCGAGCTGCTCGTCCGGCTGGTAGCCCAACGGCCGCAAACGCTTCAGGTCGGCGTCGTTGAGCGGTCCGACATAACCAACCACGTGACCGAAGACCAAAGGATCGACATATGTCCTGACCGCGCGCTGGACGATCGACACTCCGGAGAGATCAGGCAGCCGCTCGTTGATGGCCAGCTCTTGCGCCTGGTCGAGGTCGGCGCCGATGCGAACCTGCGCGTAAGGGTCCGCCGCCACGAGCGCCACCACCACCTTCTCTTCGGTGACACCCGTGACGCGAGCGATCTCCGAAAGCTCCGCCGCCCGGGAGGACGCATCGGGCGCAAGCGCCGCCGGCTCCACCTCGACGTCCCAGACGGGACTGTTCGCGACGAGCGGCACCCCGTGGCGGTCGTAGATGATCCCCCGGTCCGCCTCGAGCACGATGCGGTGAACGGTGTTGGCGCGCGCCATGCCCGCAAGCGTTGCTCCGTCGTACACCTGCAGCTGCGCGAGCTTGATCGCCAGCACGCCGATCACCACAACGCCCACGGTCGCCGCAGCCGCCAGGCGCGCCGACCACCTCGCCCGCGGCGCGATTCCTCCCAGCTCGATCAAGCCGGTACCGGGACCCTCGCGAGCGGGGAGTGAATCCTCCTGATCGCCAGCACCGCGACCGGCATCAACAGCGTGTTGTAGAGCGATGCGGCGACGACCAGCTGAACGGCGACGCCGAGCGGCGGGGCCGGAAGGCCGAGCACCGTGCCGGCGCCGATCAGGACGAGCGAGTAGAGAATCGTGCTGGCCGCGGCGGCCAGGGCCGGGTGGAGCAGGCTCTGTCGGGCCAGGTTACGGCTCCAGAAACCTGTGGCATAGGCGCCCGCGAGCAGCGCCAGCGCGTGTGGACCCAGCGGGCCGGGCGCAGTCAGGTCGAGCATCAGGCCGGCGACGCATGCCCAGGCCATGCCCTGGCGCACACCGACATCCCACGCAATCGCGATCACCGCGACAAGGGCGAGGTTCGGAAAGACGCCGGCGACGGTGATCCGCGGCGCCCAGGTCACCTGCACCAGCACCGCGACAAGCATCAGGACGACGACTGCAAGCCGCTTCACGACGGCGCGAAGTCCGTGATGACCAGAACGAGGCTGACGCTCGAAGCATCGTTGACCCACGCGAGCAGGGCCAAGTCGGTGGTTGCCGCGTCGCGATGAGTGACCGCAGCCACCTCGCCGACGACCATGCCGCGCGGGTACCCGCCGCCGACGCCGCTCGTCAGGGCCCACTCGCCGGTGGACGCCAGGAGCCCGAATGAGTGCTCGATCTGCAGCTGGAGCGCGGTCGGGCCGCCGACGACCGTGCCCTGGAGGCCAGATTTCGAGAGGAACACGTTGACGCGGCTCTGAGGATCGGCGAGCGTCTGGACGATCGCACCGTGTGGCCCGGCCTCCCTCACGCGACCGAAAAGGCCGGCGCCCGTCGCCACGATCATGCCCGGCTTGATCCCGTCCGACGTGCCGCGATCGATCTCGACGGTGCGGCTGAAGCCATCCGGACCGCGGCCGACCACCTGCGCGGCGACCATGTGATGTCCGAAAGAGCGCTCGAAGTCGAGCGCCTGGCGGAGGGTCGCGTTCTCCTGAGCCGCCGCGTTCAGCTCGACCACCTGCCGCCGGAGGGCGTCGTCGGCGGACTTGAGGCGCTGGTTCTCGGCTTGAAGTGTCGAGACGTCGCCGAACACCGAGGTAAGCCGGTCGATGCGGCCGGCCGCTTCGGTCATGGCGGCTTCGAGCGGCGCGAGCGCGCTCTTGGCGGCACCGCGGGCGCCGGCGGCCCACGACTGCTGGCTCAGGATCGCGAGCACGAGCATCGCCGAACACAGGGTGAGAAAGAGCCCGGTCGAGCGCGACTGGGTCCTTACGTACACCCCTGCGACCTCAGTAGCGGAGCGCCCTCATGCGGCGCGTCCGCAGAAGGACCCGGTTCAGGGTGTCGATCTCCTCCAGCACGATGCCGGTGCCGCGAACAACGCAGGTGAGCGGATCCTCGGCAATGCGTACCGGCATCAACGTCTCGTGGGCGAAGAGCTGGTCGAGCCCGG
>DAIPXW010000257.1:0-4132 GCA_036783075.1 Candidatus Dormiibacterota bacterium
GCTCGCGCTGGTCGCGCTCAAGAGGATCCGCTGCACGGACCCGACGTTACCGATCAGCTCGTCCTGCGCCGTCGTCAGCGGCACCACGGCCAGGTCGTCCGCGTTGCCGAAGCCCTGGCTGCCGCTGGAGGCGAGGATCCCCACGACCTGGAACGGGATTCCCCGAACCGTGATGAAGTCGCCGATACCGACTCCGAGGTTGGCCGCGGTCGTCGTACCGAGAACGATCACCTGGGCTCTGCTGCTGACGTCGGAGTTGGTGATGAAGACGCCACTGCCGACGGTGCGTGAGTTGGCGATCAGCCAGCCGGAGGTGCTTCCCGACACGGTCGTGCTCCAGTTGCCGCCCGAGCTCACTAAAGACTCGCGTCCCTGCGACACGGGTGCGACCGCCTGTATGTCGGGGGCGTTCTGCTTGTCCATCAGCCCCGTGACGTCCGCCATCGTCAGCGTGTTGGCGGAGCCGCCCCCTCCGAAAACACCGCCCGAGAAAGTGCTGCCGGGCGAGATGGTCAGGAGGTTGGTGCCCAGGGAGGTGATGCGGGCCGTGACGCTGTCGGACGACGCCTGGCCGATGCCTACGGTTGAGATCACGGCGGCCACCCCGAAAAGGATGCCGAGTGTTGTCAGGACGGACCGGAGCCGGTGCCCGAGCAGGCTTCGCAGGCCGGTCTCGATCGTCTGCAGGAGGCTCATGCCGCGACTCCGTGGACGATGCGCCCGTCCCGCAGGTGGATCGTTCGCTGCGCGACAGGAGCGACCTCGGGGTCGTGGGTGATGACGATGATGGTGCGGCCCTGCTTGTTGAGGTCGCGAAGCAGGGCGAGGACGTCCCGGCTCGAGGCCGAGTCGAGGTTGCCAGTCGGCTCGTCGGCGAGGATGAGGTCCGGGTCTGTCACAAGGGCCCGCGCGATCGCCACGCGCTGCTGCTGGCCGCCGGAGAGCTGGGTTGGCCGGTGCTCGATACGATTGGACAGGCCGACATGCTCGAGAGCCTCGAGCGCGAGGCGCCGTCGGTCGCGCACGTTCCGATAAAGGAGCGGCAGCTCGACGTTGCGCCAGGCCGAGAGCTTGGGCAGAAGTTGGAACTGCTGGAACACGAAGCCGATCCGGCGGTTGCGGACGTGCGCCAGCTCTGTCTCGTTGAGCCGGCTTACATCCTGCCCGGCGAACCAGTAGCTGCCGGATGTCGGCGTGTCCAGGCATCCGAGGATGTTCATCAGCGTCGACTTGCCCGACCCGGATGGACCCATCACGGCCAAAGACTCACCGACCTCGACGGACATCGAGAAATCGCTGAGGGCGAAGACCGAGGCGTCGCCCATCCCGTATCTCTTGGTGACCGATTCCAGGCGGATGAGCTCCGGAGCCGCCACTCGTCAGCCGCCGGTCCCGCGGAAGCCACCGCCGCCACCGCGTCCGCCGCCGCCCAGCACGCTCGTCCCGGCCCCGCCGCTGCTCGGGACGGTGCTCGTGACGATCGCGATCACGACGACCTCGTTGAGCTGGAGGCCCGAGGTGATCTCGATGCGGGTCGGATCCGAGGCGCCCGTCTGCACGGCGACCGACTGCGGCTTGCCGTTGACGAGGATGAGGACCGTGCTGCCGGCGGCCGTCGTGTGAACGGCGCTGGTGGGGACGGTGAGGACGTGCACGACCTGGTTCACGACGATGTTGACCGTGGCCGAGATGCCCGGCTTGATCGAGTTGCTCGTGTCGGTGAGCTGGGCGGTGACGGCAAACGTCGCCACCCCGGAGGAGACGGTGGCGGCCGGGGCGATGGATGTGATCTTGCCCAGGAGCGCCTGCGTCGCGCCGGCCGGGGTGACCTCGGCCTGCTGGCCGACGGCGATGAGGTTGATCTGTGAGTCGCTCACCGTCCCGGTGACGTTGTACGAGGTCGGTGAGAAAACGATCACCGCGTAGGTCGAGCCGCCACTGCTGAACCCCTGCCCGGCTTTGACGTTCACCTGCGAGACGATGCCCGGGATCGGCGAGGTGATGGTGGCGCCGTCGAGCTGGTGCTGGACGCTGTTCACGTTCACCTGGTCGATCTCGATCTGCGCGTCATCCATCTGGATCGTCTGGGGCGAGGTGCTGGTCTGGACCGCCGCGAGCGAGCTCTTGGCCGCGGAGTACTGCTGCTGGGTGGAGGCAAGGGACGCGGCCGCCTGGTCGTTGCTCTGCTGGGCCTTCACGGTCGCCGCCTGAACCGGGGCTTCGGCCGAGGTCAAGCCTGCGTTGGCGTTGGAGAGGGTCAGCTTGTCTGCCGCAAGCTGGGTGGTGTCGGCGGCGACCGTCGCCTGGTCGGCCGCGCATGTGCCTAGCGGCGGCGGGGCGCAGGCCGTGTTCATGACCGTCGTGTCGGCGGTGAGCTTGGCCTGGTCGGTGTCGACCGCGGTCTGAGCCGCGGTGACAGCTGTTTGCGCGGTATTGATGGCAGCCTGTGCGGCAGCCTCCGCGGCCGCCACCGCCTGCGCGTTGATTGCTTTGGTGTCGGCCAGGCTGGTCTGCGCGTTGCCCAGCGCCACAAGGGCTGCGGACACCTGGTTCTCGGCCGAGGTCAGGCTTGAAGCGCTCGGTCCGGCCTCGTCTTGGGCCAGCTTCGATTGTGCGCTCGCGAGCGTTGCCTGGGCCTGGAGCAGCTGTGCGGAGAGGAGGCTCGTGTCCAGGGTGGCGAGAGGTGTTCCTACGGCTACTGTCTGCCCGACCTGCGCGTAGACGGTCTGGACCGTGCCCGAGGAGGCGAAGTTGAGGTCGGCCTCTTCTGCTGCGGCGAGGTTGCCCGCCATGCCGATGCTCTGGGTGATCGTGCCGTACGTGACGAGCGCGGTCCGGTAGGTGGTGGTCACCTTCGCGGCCTGGGCGTAGACGACCGTCGCGCCGAGGATCCCGGCCACCAGCACGAGCGCGACGAGGACCCTTCGTCTCAGAAGCTTGTGCAATATGTTGGTTCTCATCGGTTGGTTCGGCCTGCGCCAGAGTGCCGTTCGAGCCTTGGAGCAACCTGGGAGAAACCTCACAGGATGCTGAGACGGTGTCGCCTCCCCGCCCCGATGGGAGATCGGGCGCACCTTACGGGGCCGGGCGATACCTCACCCGGATTGAAGGATCATCACCGAACGGGCGGCCGTCGTGATCCCGCCAGGCAGCCCTCTGCGCTCCGCTTCCGGCTGCAGAGAAGAGGTGTCGAGGATCAGGGTCCATTCGCCGCCGTATTGAGGGGGCGGGATCCACTCGACCGGTTCCGAGTGCGCGTTGAACAGCAGGAGAAACGAATCGTCGACGATCGGCCTCCCGCGGGTGTCGTGTCCAGGAATCGCCTTGCCGTTCAAGAAGACTCCCAGGGAGCGTGCGTCCCAGGCGTCCCAGTCCTCGTCGCTCATCGATTCGCCGTCTGGCTTGAACCACCCGATGTCGACCACGCCGCGAATCGGCCGGCCCTGGAACCAGCGACGCCGGCGGAACACCGGGTGGTCGCGCCGGAAGGCGATGAGCCACCGCGTGAAGGTCAGCAGCGGCTCGTCGACGGCGGCCCAATCGACCCAGGACAGCTCGTTGTCCTGGCAGTAGGCGTTGTTGTTGCCCAGCTGCGTCCGGCCGAGCTCATCCCCGCCGAGCAGCATCGGCACGCCCTGGGCGAGAAAGAGAGTGACCAGGAAGTTGCGCTGCTGGGCGGCCCGGCAGCCGAGCGTCACCACGTCGCTTGTCTCTCCCTCCGCACCGCAGTTGAACGAACGGTTGTGGGAGTCGCCGTCGGCGTTGTTCTCGCCGTTCGCCTCGTTGTGCTTCTCGTTGTAGGACACGAGGTCGCGCAGCGTGAAGCCGTCGTGCGCGGTCACGAAGTTCACGCTGGCGAAGGGACGGCGCGTGTCGCTCTGGTACAGGTCTGAGCTTCCGGTGAGGCGCGACGCGAGCTCGCCGACCGTGGAAGGCTCTCCACGCCAGAAGTCGCGCACCCTGTCGCGGAACTTGCCGTTCCACTCCGACCACAGCGGGGGAAAGTTGCCGACCTGGTAGCCGCCCTCCCCGAGGTCCCAAGGCTCGGCGATCAGCTTGACCCGGTTCACCACCGGGTCCTGCTGGATCATGTCGAAGAACGTCGAGAGCCGGTCGACCTCGTAGAACTCGC
>DAIPXW010000258.1:0-4120 GCA_036783075.1 Candidatus Dormiibacterota bacterium
TTCGGCAGGTTGCCGTTTCCTCCCCCGCGCGGACAGGTCATGCGGCACGCGAGCACGGAGGGCACGCTCTACCATTCGCGCCAGGCACACCACCTCGCCGTGGTCGTCGACTCGCGGTGGGCGCTGTGGGCGCTTGCCCGGGACGGGCGCCAGTGGGAGGTCATGTACGGAGAGGTCTCGCTGGTGGCAAGCCTGGTCAAGTCGTACATCCGGCATGACCTTTTCGTGCAGCGCATGTACGCCGACCTGCCGGGTGAGCTCGAGTCCCTCTACGGCCCCGGCCTCCTGCAGCTCACCAACCTGTCCGGGGATGACGGCGCCGGCGAGCCGGTCGCCGCGTCCGAGTCCTGACGAGCGGGTAGTCGCGGGGGGCCAGGATGAGAAGGATCGACCTTCACTGCTATCCCGGCACGCAGCCATGGATCGATTCCTACGGACCGTTCGTGGAGGCGCTCGCCACCTACTGGAAGCACGAGTGGACCGCGAAATCCGAGTCGGAGGTCGTCGACGAGTTCAACGCGGCCGGCGTGAAAGCCGTGCTGGTGGCCTTCGACACCGAGTCGGTGACCGGCGCGCCTCCTTGCAGCAACGACTACGTGGCCGGGATGCGCGACCGGCACCCCGAGACCATCGTCCAGGCCTGGGGCGCTGTCGACCCGTGGAAGGGTCCGGCGGCGATCGAGGATGCAAAGCACGCCATCGAAGACCTGCACCTGCTCGGCTTTCACTTCCACCCCATCATGGGTCGATACTCGGTCGACGACCCGAAGCTCCAGCCGCTGTTCGAGGTGATGGACGCGTTGAAGGTGCCTGTGATGGTCGATGTCGGGACGACCGGGATGGGCGCGGGGCTGCCGGGCGGCCTCGGCTCGAAGCTCCGGCACGCTCACCCGCTCGCGATCGACGACCTCGCGTCCAACTTCCCGAACCTGACCATCATCGCCGCGCATCCAGGGTGGCCCTGGGTCGACGAGATGACCGCGGTCGCGCTGCACAAGGGCAACGTTTACTGGGAGATCTCCGGCTGGGCTCCTAAATACTTCCCGGAGAGCTTGAAGCGGGACATCCGCGGGCGGTTGAGGGACAAGGTCATGTTCGGAAGCGACTACCCGAGCATGCCGTACGACCGAATCCTTCGCGAATGGGATGAGCTCGGTTACTCGGAGGAGGTGCTGAACGGCGTCTTCCACGCCAACGCGGAGCGCGTGCTCGGCCTGACAAGCGACCCGACGCCGGAGTCTCACCGAGCGATCCGATGAGCCCGACAACACGACGGGTGGGCCTGGTCACCGGCGCGGCCCGCGGGATCGGCCGTAGCGCGGCGCTCGAGCTGTCCCGCCAGGGGTATGACGTGGTGGTCAACTACAGCCGCAGCCAGGATGCCGCAGAGGCCGTGGCCGCCGAGGCGCGGCAGCTCGGCGCGCGGGTCCTGCTCCTCCAGGCGGACGTGGCCGATCAGGGCTCGGTTCTCGCCATGGTCGCGCATGTCAAGGAGGAGTTCGGGCGCCTCGACGCCCTTGTGAACAACGCCGGCATCACGATCCCCACCCCCCCGTCGGACCTGGCCGGGCTGGACATGGCCGACTGGGACAGGGTGTTCGCGGTCAACGTGCGCGGGATGTTCCAGGTGGCGCGCGCGTGCGTGCCGCTGTTGAACGAATCCGACTCGGCCGCGATCGTGAACCTCTGCAGCATCGCGGGCATTCGTCCGGGCGCGCAGCCGTTTCCGTACGCCGCCAGCAAGGCCGCGGTCGCCAACCTGACCCGCACGCTGGCGGGTGCCCTGGGACCGAAGATCCGGGTCAATGCCGTCGCGCCCGGGTGGATGAGCGGCGAGTGGATGGAGAACGTCCTCGGCGCCAACTACGCCAGGCTGATGGAGCGGCGAGCGAGCATGACGCCGCTGAAGCGCTGTGTCACGCCGGACGAGGTCGCGATCACGATCGTGAACCTGATCACGAGCAACCCGATGGTGAACGGCGAGATCGTGGTCATCGACGGCGGTTATTCGGCAACAACCTAGTGTCCAAGGTCGACGGGGTCGTTCCCTTCCCGCCCGAGTTCGCGGAGCGTTACCGCCGGCTCGGCTACTGGAAGGACCGCACGCTGGACCAGGTTTTCGGCGAGCTGTTCGAGAAACATCGCGAACGCGTCGCGCTGGTCGCGGGTGAGGAGGTCATCACGTACGGCGAGCTTGGGCGCCGCGCCACGTCCCTGGCGGCGTGGCTGCACGCGCGCGGCTTGAGCGCCCTGGACCGGGTCGTCGTCCATTTGCCGAACGGACCCGAGTTCCTCTACCTGTATTTCGCCCTGCAGAAGCTCGGTGTGATCCCGATCCTGGCCCTGGCGCCGCACCGGCGCCTCGAGATCGACCACTTCGTCCGTCTCGCCGACGCGGTCGCGTACTTCGGCTCCGACCCGGCCCTGGCGGCCGAGGTGAAGGGTGCGAACAGCTGCCTCCGCGACACGATCATGCTCGAAGAGCTGGCGCAACGGCTGCCTGAGGCGCGCGCGCCGGTCGTGCGTGTCGATCCCACCGACCCGTGCGTCCTGTTGCTCTCAGGCGGCACCACGGGCATACCGAAGCTCATCCCGCGGACGCACAACGACTACCTGTACAACTCGCGCGCCGCGGCGAGCGTGCAGGACATCACGAGCGGCAGCTGCCAGCTGTGCGTGCTTCCGCTCGCGCACAACATGCCGCTCGCCTGCCCCGGCGTGCAGGGCTTCTTGATGGCGGGTGCGCGAGTCGTGATCGGGACGAGCACCAAGGCCGACGACGTGTTCGCGCTCATAGAGAAGCACCGCGTGACGCATGTCGGCGGAGTGCCGGCCCTGTACATCCGCTGGCTCGCCGACGCGGCCGCCGGCAAGCGCGACCTCGGCTCGGTCCAGCTGCTGCAGTCGGGCGGCCAGCGGCTGCAGCCTGAGGTGCGCCGCCGCATGGCCGAGGCTTTCCCCAACGCGTTCGTGCAAGAGAACTTCGGCATGAGCGAGGGCACGCTGTTCTTCGTCCGCCGAGGGGACCCCGAGGACGTCCGGCTCGAGACCGTCGGCCGCCCCGTCAGCCCCGACGACGAGGTTCGCCTCACCGACGAGGATGGCCGTGAGGTGCCCGACGGCGAGGTCGGCGAGCTGACGGTGCGCGGGCCATACACGCTGCGCGGCTACTACCGCGTGCCCGATTACAACGCGCGGCAGTTCACGCCCGACGGCTTCTACCGGTCCGGCGACCTCATGCGCCGCCATCCTTCGGGGTCGTACCTGGTCGAGGGCCGGATCAAGGACCTGGTCAACCGGGGCGGCGAGAAGATAAGCGCGGAGGAGGTCGAGAACCTGATCCTCACGCACCCAAGCGTGAGAAACGTGGCGTGCGTACCCGTCCCCGATCCCGTGCTCGGAGAGCGGATGTGCGCCTGCGTCATCACGCGTGAAGGCAAGACCCTGACGCTGGAGGAGCTCACCTCACATCTGCTCGGGCTCGGCATGGCGAAGTTCAAGCTGCCCGAGCGGCTGGAGCTGATGGACGACTTTCCGCTGTCGACGTTCGGAAAAGTCTCTAAGAAATCCCTCGCCGAGAGGCTGCGTTCATCAGGTTCCACAGCTTCATAGGCGTCACCGGCACCGAATCGACTGCGACGTCGTAACCCATCGCGTGCAGCGCGTCCTCGACGGCGTTCGCCACGGCGGCGGGCACCGCGATCGTCCCGGCTTCACCGGCGCCGCGAAACCCTTCGGGGTTGTGCGAGGTCGGCGTCTCGGTGTGGATCAGCTCGGGTTCGGTGCGCAGCTCGGGCGCGGTCACGATCGTGTAGTCGAGGAACGAAGGCGACTGGAAGTTCCCGTCGGGGACAGGTGTTCACTACCACCGCAGGTATTATCGTTTCAGCGTGGTCATCGACGCCTACGCGCACGTCTTTCCGACGCGGTTGATCGATGCGCTCGCCGAGGTCAAGCCCAGCAAAGAGCTGGCCGCGCTCAGGGCGCAGAGCAAGCACAACTTCGAGCACGAGCGCCGCATCGCGTACATGGACGAGCACGGCTTCGACATGCAGGTGCTCGTGCTCGCGCGGCCGCCGGTGTGGCTCGAGATGGAGCGCGCGGACATCCACCGCCTGAC
>DAIPXW010000259.1:0-4115 GCA_036783075.1 Candidatus Dormiibacterota bacterium
TCCCGAGCCCGTTCTCGGTGCAGACCGTCGACATCCTCGGTGCGCTCGCGAGCTATCAAGACCTCGGAGTCATCGCCGTGTCGGGGATCGTGCTGCTCGCCATTTACCTGCTGCTGCAGCACACGACGGTGGGGCTCACGCTGCGTGCGGCGGCACATCATCCCGAAGCGAGCAGGCTCCTTGGGGTGCACGTCAGCTGGATGCTCGCTCTGGGCTGGGGACTCGCGTCGGCGGTGGGCGCGGTGTCGGGGATCATGGTCGCCCCGATCCTTCTGCTGCAGCCGAACATGATGCAGACGGTCATCATCTACGCCTTCGCCGCGGCCGTCCTCGGCGGGATCGAGAGCCCGATGGGGGCCGTCGTGGGCGGCCTCATAGTCGGGGTGACCGTCAACCTCGCCGGCGCCTATCTGCCATTCGTCGGGGGCGACCTTCAGCTTGCGGTCGCGCTGGCGATCATCGTCGCGGTCCTCGTGATCAAGCCGAACGGGCTTTTCGGAAAGCCCACCGTCCGCCGCGTCTGATGCTCCACAGCATCCGCACCGCGCCACCTCGCTACTGGCTCGTCGTGCTGGTCGTCGTGTTCTTCGCCGGGTGGCCGACGGTCATCACCAGCTTCCAGGCAAGCGAGTGGGCGCAAGCGCTGATCCTCGCCATAGCGATCATGGGCCTGAACATCCTGGTCGGCTACAGCGGCCAGATCTCCCTCGGGCACGGCGCGTTCATGGCTCTCGGCGCCTACATCTCGGCGATCCTCGTGCACCGCTACCAGATGAACTACCTCCTGACCATCCCGATCGCCGGCCTGGTCACCGGCCTGGTGGGGTTCTTGTTCGGGGTGCCGGCGCTTCGCCTGTCCGCCCTATACCTGGCGCTGGCGACGTTCGCCCTGGCGGTCGTCACCCCGAGCTTGATCAAGCGGCCGGTCGACCTGACCGGGGGCGTGCAAGGGATCATCCTCGCGCCGGTCGATCCCCCACAGTTCGCGAAAGACGGTTTCGCCGCCCTCACGGGCACGCAGATGACCTCTGACCAATGGATCTACTACGTCACGTTCGCCTTCGCGGTCGTCCTTTTCTGGCTGGCCTGGAACCTCGTCAGGCACCGGGCCGGCCGCGCGATGCGCGCGATTCGCGATGGCGAGGTGGCCGCGGCCGCCTCGGGCATCAACATCGCCGGGTACAAGACGCTGGCGTTTGGGATCTCGACGCTCTACGCCGGCATCGCCGGCTCGCTGTTCGGCCTCGCCACCGGCTTCGTGAGCCCGGACACCTTCCCCGTCTCGCTCTCGATCCAGCTGCTCGTCGGCGCCGTCATCGGAGGCCTGGCTTCGATCCCCGGGCCGCTCGTGGGCGGCATCTTCGCCTACTTCCTGCCGATCGAGTCCAACCAGTGGGTGCCGACCCAGACGTGGATACCCGCCACGATCGCCTCGACGGTGGAGAAGGCCGGGCCGGCCGTCTCGTACGGAGCGGTCCTGATCCTGATCATGATCTTCGCCCCCAATGGCGTCGTCGGACTGGCCACCGCCGGCTACGTACGGCTCCGGCGTCGCCTGAGGGGGGCCGCCGATCGTGAGAGTGGACAGGTACCACCGGACCCGCAGACTGTTTAAATAGGCTCACACAAACAGGGGAGGAAGTTCTATGACGATCTCGGGCTCGCGAATAGCGGCGCTGGCGGTGGCTCTGGTGACCCTCGCCGCCTGCGGCGGTGGCGGTGGAACGACCACCCAGACCGACGTCGGCATCACCAGCAACTCGATCCTGCTCGGCAACACGATCGCCCAGTCCGGGCCCGCCGCCGCGTACGGCACGATCGCCAACGCAGAGCAGGCGTACTTCACGTACGTCAACAACAACCAGGGCGGCGTGAACGGCCGCAAGATCACCTTCAAGATCCTGGACGACGGCTACAACCCCGCGAACGCGGTCACGCTCACCAAGCAGCTCGTGGAGCAGGACCAGGTGTTCGCGATGTTCAGCGGCCTCGGCACGCAAACCCAGACCTCGGTCCGCGACTACCTGAACACCAAGAAGGTCCCGCAGCTTTTCGTCGCGACCGGCGCCACGACCTTCATGGCCGACGAGAGCCAGCACCCCTACACCATCGGCTGGCAGCCGCCGTACCAGGGTGAGGCGCGGATCTATGCCAAGGACGTCCTCGCGAACCACGCGAGCGCGAAGATCGGCGTCCTGTACCAGAACGACGACTACGGGCAGGACTATCTCAAGGGCCTGACCGACGGTCTTGGCTCGAACGCCTCGATGATCGTCGACAAAGAGAGCTACGACGTCACGGCGACCAGCACGGCCTCGCAGCTCGCGACGCTCAAGGCCAAGGGCGCGGACACGCTGTTCCTGTTCACGACTCCCGCCTTCACGATCCAGTCGCTCGTCATCGTCACGAAGCTGGGCTGGGAGCCGACCATCTACCTGAACTCGGTATCCAACGTGCAGGTGTACATGGGCATCGCCGCCAAGGCGGGCGCGGCGCTCAAGCACGTGACCAGCGTCGGATACATCAAGGACCCGACCGATCCCCAGTGGGCGAGCGACTCCGGAATGCAGCTCTACAAGACGGTCATCGCCAACTGCACGACCTGCAACGTCAACGACGGCTTCAACATCTATGGAGTCGCCGTCGCGTACACGATGGTGGACGTGCTCAAGCAGGCCGGGTCGAACCTGACGCGCGCCAACGTGGCCAACATCGCGACGAGCGGCCTCAGTGAGACCAATCCGTTCCTGCTTCCGGGAGTGGTGGTCAAGACGACATCCAGCGACCATTTCCCCATAACGCAGGAGCAGGTGATCACCTGGAGCGGAACCGGATGGACCCTGCAGGGCAGCCTCATCGACGAGCGGGGCACCATCAAGTAGTCAACAGCGGCGGGGCCGGACCGTACACCGGCCCCGCTACCATTCGTTAGCGGTGCTCGTTCGCTTCAAGCCTTACTGGCTTCACGCCTACCTGCTGACGTACACACCCATCCTGCTGTTCGCCGACAGCAGAATCACCGCGCTGTGGCAGCAGTGGCTGCTGGGCGGGCTCACTTTCGCGGCCCTCTACCTCGCGACGCTGAAGGCGCCGAAGGAGCAGCGGCTACAGATCTGGACCTGCGTGATCGTCGCGACAGGCTTCGAGATCTTCGGCTCGCTGATCTGGGGTCTCTACCGCTACCGCCTGCACAACGTCCCGCTCTTCGTGCCGCCGGGCCACGGCATGGTCTACCTGTTCGGCCTGCTCGCCGCGCGCACCCCGGTCGTCATCAAGTACGGGAAGCGCGTCGCCCACGTCGTCCTCGCGGGCGCCACCACTTGGGCGGCGTTGGGGCTGACGGTGCTGCCGCTCATCAACGGGCGCTTCGACCTGCAGGGCGCGATCTGTCTGCCTGTGTTCGCCTACTTCGTCCTGCGTTCACCGCGGTGGGCCCTGTTCTCCGCCATCTTCATCGCCACGGGCGAGCTCGAGATCTTCGGCACCTCCTTCGGCAACTGGGCCTGGCTGCCCCTGGCGCCCTGGACGCACATCCCCTCGGGCAACCCGCCGTCGGTCATCGCCGGGGGCTACTGCGTGATCGACGCCTCAGTCCTGCTCGTCATGCGCGGGCTAGGAAGACTGCGTGGTCAGCCCTTCATCACCACGCTGGCCTTGCCGACGGTCGTGCGGTTGCCGTCCGAGTCCTCACCCCAGACCTCCAGCTCGACCTGATCCCCGTCCACCCGAGTGACCCGACCGCGACACCGGTAAGGGCGCCCCGGGACGTCGATCCCTCGGTAGCTCACCTCGAAGCTCTCGAGCGTGCCGCGATCACCCAGCCAGTCCGTGACGAGCTGGGCCAGGAACCCGGCCTTGAGCAGCCCGTGCAGGATGACGCCCGGCAGACCCACGCCCTGGGCGAAAGCCTGGTCGTAGTGGATCTCGTAGAAGTCGCACTGGGCGCCGGCGTACTGAACGAGCTGTCGCGTGGTGGGGTGCTTGACCAGCTCGGGCAGCTCCTGGCCTACGGTTGGCTTCATCGCCTGATCGCCGTCCCCCGCAGCCTCGCGACGGTGCGACCGTGCTGGTTGACGTACTCGGTCTCGAAGATGATGAACAGCAGGTTTCCGCTC
>DAIPXW010000260.1:0-4109 GCA_036783075.1 Candidatus Dormiibacterota bacterium
CGCGCTCGACGACCTGCTTCAGCTCGTCACGTTCGAGCTGCTCCAGCCGGAACACTCGGCTTCGAGAGAGCAACGGGGCGATGACCTCGAAAGACGGGTTTTCGGTCGTGGCGCCGATCAACGTCACCGTCCCATCCTCGACGTGGGGCAGGATCGCGTCCTGCTGAGCCTTGTTGAACCGGTGGATCTCGTCGATGAACAGCACCGTGCGAAGCCCCGCCCGGCGGTGAACTTTCGCCTCGGCCACGACCTTGCGCAGGTCCGCGACGCCCGCCGTCACGGCGGACAGCGCGACCATGCGCGCGCTGGTTTCCGTCGCCAGCAGGCGGGCGAGCGTGGTCTTGCCGCTGCCCGGCGGGCCCCACAGGACGATGCTGGGAAGGTGGCCTGACCGGGTCAGCTGCCGCAGGACGCCGACCACCTGCCGCTGGCCGACGAGGTCGTCGAAGCTCTTGGGGCGGAGCCGGGTCGCGAGCGGCGCGCTGGGCTCTGCCGCTCCGGGGACCTGGAAAAGCTCGCCCTGATCGGCCATACCGCGAATTGTGAACCGGGCACGACCGGGGGACCGGATGCCTAGAATGCGGCCAGTGGCTAACTGCTGGTACTGCAGCTCCGAGCTGCCCGAGACCTCCCAGTACTGTCCGAGCTGCGGTCACAGCCAGGTCGACCGCTCGTCCAGCCCCCTTTTCGGGGTGGTGGATCCCGTGACGGGAATCTGGAACTCGAAGTTTCTGAACGCGCTCATCGGCCAGGAGGCCAACCGGGCGGTGCGCTATCACCGGCCGCTGTCGGTCCTGGTGGTCGAGCTCGACCACGCGGAACACATCGACAAGGAGCTCGAGCGCATCCAGATCGAGGGCCTTCTGCGAGAGCTGTCCGAGCGCCTCGGACAATCCATACGGGACACCGACACCGTCGGGTTCCTCGACGCGGACGGGCCGCCCCATTTCGCGATCGTGCTGCCGGAGACCGACGACCAGGGCGCTGCGCTCGCGGCCGACAAGATCCGCCGCTCGATCGCGTCACACGACTTCTCGACGAGTGGCGGCTGGCAGCGCATCACGGTGAGCTGCGGCGCCGCCACCATCGGCGTGCTGCCCGCCCGGCACGACGAGGCCGGCATCATGAACCGGCGGGAGTACACGGGCAACCTCCTGCGCGAGGCTTACGAGGCGCTCGATTCGGGCCGCTCGTCGGGGACCAACCGCACCTCGGTCGGCGCGTACCGAAGCTGACGGCGGCGACCCTGACCCGCCTCTACCTGATCCGGCATGCCGACGTGGAGAATCCCAACAAGGTCCTCTACGGACACCTCGACGGATTCCCTCTGAGCGCCCTCGGGCGCGCACAGGCCGTCGCGATCGGCGAGCGCCTGAGCACGGTCGGGCTGCGCCGGATCGTGCACAGCCCGCTCGAGCGGGCCGTCGAGACCGCCCTCCTCATCAACGGCGGCCTGGCCGAACCAGCGATCCTGGAGCCCGATTACGAGCTCCGCGAGGCGGAGTTCAGCCGCTACCTGCAGGGCCTGCCCTACTGGCAGGTGCCGCTGCGCAGGCCGCTGTGGTTCGTGCACAAGGCAAAGCGCGGCATCGTCCCAGGCGACGAGTCGATCGAGCGCATGGGTGGTCGGATCCTGGACGTCGCGCGACGCATCGCGCGCGAGCACCCTGGCGAGACGATGGCGATCATCAGCCACGCGGATCCGCTCAATGCAGCTTGGATCCTGCTCGACGGCCGGCCTCACAACGAGCGCGAGATGTACCGCAAGACGATCGACAAGGCGGGGATGCTGCAGATCGAGATGGACGGGGACACGCCCACGACGTGGGAGTACGTCCCGCCGCCGGCCCTTCCCAGGCCGGCGAGCGCCGCCGCCTGAGCTTCGGTGGACAAGCGCTTTCCGGACGGGTTCCTTTGGGGAACCGCCAGCGCTGCGCACCAGGTCGAAGGCGACAACCGGGGTAACGACTGGTCGGAGTTCGAGCTGCAACCAGGCCGTATCTCCGGCGGCGACACCTCGGAGGTTGCTTGCGATCACTATCACCGCTACCGCGAAGACTTCGCGCTCCTGCGCGAGCTCAACCAGAACGCCCACCGCCTGTCGGTGGAGTGGTCGCGGATCGAGCCGTCGGAAGGCGAGTTCGACTCCCGCCAGATCCGTCACTACCGCGATGTCCTCGGCGAGCTGCGGGAGCAGGGCATCGAACCGATGGTGACGCTGCACCATTTCACGAGCCCGCTCTGGTTCTCGCGCAAAGGGGGTTGGGCGGCGCAAGGCTCTGCGCGCGCTTTCATGCCTTTCGTCCACAAGGTCGTCGACGAGCTGGGCGACCTCGTTCAGCTCTGGTGCACCATCAACGAGCCCAGCATTTACGCGGCCAACGGCTGGATCACCGGTGAGTTTCCGCCCGGCCGGCGCGGCGACCTGGCGGATTTCTATCGCGTGACCGGTAACATGCGGCGCGCCCACGAGCTTGCGTACGCGGCGATCAAGCGGCGATGGCCGGAGTCGCGTGTCGGCCTCTCGCATCACAAGTTCCTGTTCCTTCCGGCGACGCAAAAGCGTCGCGACCGGTGGGCGGCGCGGGCCGCACAGCTCGTCGTGGATCGGTGGTCGGTTGCGCCCGGCCAGCTGCGGCGGATCGTGGAGGCGACCTCGGACTACGTCGGGATCGCCCATTACTGGGCGCAGTGCTGCGCGTTCGACGCCGGCCTTGCGAAGGAGCAGTTCATCAGGCGATTCAACGTGCCCGGCGCGCCGGTGAGCGACATGGGCTTTAGCGTGGATCCGAGCTGGATGCGCACGGTGCTGAACGAGCTCAAGGGCCTTGGCAAGCCCGTGTACGTGACCGAGAACGGCCTTGCGAGCAACGACGACGAGTGGCGGCAGCGATACATCGTCGACATCCTCGACAACGTGCGCCTCGCGATCGAGGATGGTGTGGACGTCCGAGGCTATTTTCACTGGACGAACATGGACAACTTCGAATGGGCGCGTGGTTACTCGATGCGCTTCGGGTTGATCGGCGTCGATCGCAAGACGCTGGAGCGGACGGTCAAGCCCAGCGGCCTGCTCTACTCTCGAATCGCCAGGGCCAACGCCCTCCCGAAGTAGACTCAGCCTGAGTGAACGCCAAGTCTGGGGCTGGGCGCGTGCGATGGCTTGTCGCGGCTCTCGCGATCTTCCTCGGTCTGGTCCTCGTTCTCTCTCTCTCCTGGGGCCTCCAGCACGCCGCGCTCGCCAACCCGCCCGTTCTCGGCAAGACGGCCCCACGCCTCGCGATCGAGACGGAGGGAGGTCAGCAGGTGCGACTGTGGGAGCTACAGGGCAAACCTGTGGTGGTCAACTTCTGGGCCTCCTGGTGCGCCCCGTGCGTGCAGGAGTTGCCCGTCCTCTCTACCGCCGCCTCGACGCATCCCGAGGTTGCTTTCGTCGGAGTCGACAACCAGGACACGATGAGCGGGTTCCAGAGCTTCGAGCAGCGCCATCCGCACCCGTATCCGGCGGGCCCGATCGTGACCGGTACGTACCAGTCGTTCGGGGTGGCGGGGCTGCCCGCCACGTTCTTCATCGACGCCCACGGCGTCGTCGCCGCCTCGTTCTCCGGACCGCTGGACCAGGCGACCCTCGGCCATTACCTGGCGCTGATCGCCCAGTGAGCGCCATGAAGTGGGCGATCCCCGTCTTGCTCGTCGTGGGATGCGTGGGGTACCTGATCTATTCGGCGACCGGCGGCAGCGCGGAGTACTACCTCACCGTGGGCGAGCTCAGCTCGCACACCGGCACCGCCGACGTTCGCGTGGCCGGGGTGGTCCAGGACGACGTGCAGAAGAGCGACGGCGGCCTGCACGTGACGTTCACGGAGAAGGACAGCACGGCCTCGGTGCCGGTCGACTACTCCGGCGCGCTGCCGGACATCTTCAAGCCCGGGATCACGGTGGTGGCCGAGGGAAGGCTGGGAAGCGACGGCGTCTTCCACGCGAGCACGCTGCTCGCGAAGTGCCCCTCCAGGTTCTCGACCACCCCTTACACGCAGTGATCCGCGGATGATCGTCGGGTACCTGGGAGCCGGCGCCCTTCTCGCCGCACTCGTCATGGGCGCGTTCTC
>DAIPXW010000261.1:0-4100 GCA_036783075.1 Candidatus Dormiibacterota bacterium
AGTGAAGATGTGGACGACGAAGCCGCCGTAGTCGAAATTGGCGAAGCCAAGCTCCTGCATGCTCGGGATATCGACGTCGACCGTCAGCTGATGCACGTACTCGACCGCCATCTCGGCTGCGCGCCAGGTGGAGACCCCGCGCGTATCCAGCCCAAAGGCCTGGGCCATGCGTGCGAAGCGCTCGGGCTCGCCCGCGTGGTTGTACTCCATCACCGGGCCGAGCAGGCGAGCGGTCAGCGCGCCGTGCGGCGCGTCGTGCACACCCCCCGCGGTCTGGCTCATGGCGTGCGCCGCGCCTGCGGAATCCGTCCCGTAAGAGAGTCCCGCCAGCATCGCGGCGGCGCTCATGTGATAGCGCGCCTCCAGGTTCTGCGCCTGCGAGAAAGCCACCCGAAGGTGGCGGGCGACGTACTCCATCGCGAGGAGCGCGACCGCGTCCGTGAACGGTTGGTGGTAGACCATCGTGAAGCACTCGACGGCGTGCGCCAGCGCGTCCATGCCGGTTCCGGCCGTGACCCCGGCGGGAAGCTTCACGGTGAGCTCAGGGTCGATCAGCGCCACCCACGACGCTATGTCGGGTGTGCCGCCGACGTTGAACTTGATCTTTCGCTTGGGGTCGGTGATGACCGCCCACAGGGTCACCTCGCTGCCGGTCCCCGCTGTGGTCGGTACGGCGATCATCGGCGGGATGCGCGAGCGGATCGGGCTGTGTCCCCATTCGTAGTCGACGATGCTGCCGTCATGGATCGCGACGACTCCGATTCCTTTCGCCGTGTCCATCGAGCTGCCGCCGCCGATCGCGACCAGGCCGTCGCAGCCCTGCGCGCGGTACTCCGCGGCCCCGGCGTCCACAAGCTCCACTCCTGGGTTGGCGCGGACCTTGTCGAACACGACCGGCTCGACATCCGAGCCGCGGAGGGCCTCGAGCGCCGTGTCCAGGAGGCCCGCCGCCTTGACGCCGGCGTCGGTGACGAGCAGCGGCCGGCGCATGCCGAGCAGGCTCGCCTCGTTGCCCAGCTCCTTGATGGCGCCTAGCCTCTGCACGAGGCGAGTTGGACTCTGGTAGGTGCGAAGTGTGTATTCGAGCATTGACTTAGAAGATAGAGCCGCCGGGCTTGTGCCCGGCGGCTGCGTCGGCTCTATTCAACCGGAATCTCGTGGTGGATGCGGGTCAGGTCGATGCCCTGCCGCTTGCGGACGACGCGGGCGACCACGTAGATGACGATCGCCACGGCGTACGTCGCGAGGAAGTAGTAGACGGAGCTTGGTGTCGACGAGAACGTCGTGCCGTAGAGGTCGCTCGAGTTGAACGACCACTCCCAGAGCATGAACAGCAGGAAGCCCGCGGTGATGACGCCCACGATCGTGATCAGGGGCACGCCCGCGAACTTGTAGTGCGCGATCGGCGAGGCCTCGTACAGGTCCTTGCGCCGCCACGGCAGGATGATGGCCGCGACCACAGTGGCGAGGAACGTCAAGGCAAGCACCGCGGTGGCGTCCAGAAAGACGCTGGCAAAGCTTGGCTTGTACGCGTAGATCGCACTGATGACCAGCGACGGCACGATCATCAGCACCAGCGAGCCGTAAGGCACACGCCGCTTGGCCGAGATGTTGGCCGCCCACGACGGAAGCACGCGATCGAAGGCCGCGGCGAAGATGACGCGGGTCGAGGAAAGGAACAGGGTTCCGGCCCACCCGAAGAACCACAGGCCCATGACGACGATCAGCACCGCCTGGAAGAAGTGGTTGTCCACGAGCCAGCCGGCGAACATGACCGGGTACGGCCAGACTGGTACGGGCGGCGCGGGCGAGCCAGCGACGAAGATGCTGTTCCAGTAAGCCGCGTTGGCGGACTGGTAGAAGTTCCACCCCATGGTCTTGACGATCAGGAGGACGACGACCGCGATGAGCGCGACGGTCACCCAGAGGCCCCAGAACATGCTCCAGAAAGGCTTACGGATGTCCTTGGCCCCGCGCACCTCTCCGTAGAGGGTCGCGCCCCAGTTTGGCCAGAGCAGGTAAAAGGCCAACCATGGGAGCAGAAGGAACATCGGTCCGATCGCGAAGTAACCGAAGTCCTTGGCGGCGAACCCACCCTTGCTCGCGGCATCGAGGGTCGCCTGGTACGCGTTGGCAGGAGCGCCGAAGAGGCTGGTCGCTTCGCGGTTGAAGGAGGACTGGAAATCGCTCGGGCTCGCGAAGAGCAAGAGCAGGATGACGACGGCAAGTCCGGCGAGCCCGATCCAGAAGCAGACCTTCTGGATCCGCGCGTAGGTCTCCATGCCAACCGTGACGACGACGCTGACGAAGGCCAGCACGATCAAACATGAAACGAAGATGCCGCTCTGGCTGGTGAAGAAGGTGGCGACGTTGGTCCATCCGAGGGTGTACGCGAGCGGCGAGAAGAACTGGACGACCAGGATGTTGGCGTAGATCGGCGCCCAGAGGAACAGCGTGAACCACCAGCCGGTGATCGACAGCACGAAACCCAGGCCGCCGCCCAGGACCCGGCTCTGCCACGCATAGTCCCCCCCGGTGCGCGGCATCACGCTCACCAACATCGCGTACGTGATGACCAGAAACGTCGTGAGGATCCCGAAGATCAGGATTGCCGCGAGCACCTGACCGTCAGGCACCGTGTACACGTACGACATCCCGTACAACCCGAGGGTGATCAGGTTGACCGACCAGAACGAATACACGAAGGCATCGAACGTCGACCACGACTTGACGAGACCTGTCGCGTTACGCAGGAACAGCGCCGGTCTCGGTGCGCTGCCCATCGTCGTATCTGCCACTTCCGCTTCCTCCTTAACTCTTCATCCGTTGACCAGCTGGTAGCTCTTGATGCCCTTCCTGGCATCCAGCTGCACGATGGCCCCCATGAGCATTCCCTCCTCATATGAGCTGCCTGGGTTGATCGAGAGCGTCTTGCCCAACTTCACGGCCCCTTTGCTCTCGTGGATGTGGCCGTGCAGGGAGATCAACGGCTGGTAGCGCTCGATCACCGCGCGCACGGCGGTCGAGCCGACCGGGCGAAGTGCGCGACCGCCGTGCAGGAGCCTCAGCTCCGAGTCGATCGCCGGCGCCTCGTCGAGTCCCGACTTGTACGGGGGGCAGTGGAGGTTGAATATCGCCTTCGACTGGTCGCTGATCCGGCTCGCCATCGCCTCGATGCGCTCGCCGAGCTTTTCCTCGGTTTCCTCTCGGTGCGTGTTCCACGGCGTGTGGTTGGACCAGCCCGTCGAGATCATGGTGAAGCCGTCGATCTCGACCATCCGTCCCTCTCCCAGCTCGACATAGTCCGATCGCCGGATCACATCGTCGACCTCGAGCTCGTCGTCGTTGCCGGGACAGACGAAGAGGCGGATTCCGCTCCCACGAAGCTTTTCGCCCGCCATGTTCATCCAGCGCTCGACGCCGTCGAGCATGACCTGCTGGAACGTCTGGGTCCTCTTGGCCGGATCCTCGTCCAGCTCGTGGAGGCGCTCGGGCGTCATCCGCAGCGGGTAGTAGCCCTTCCTCCGCACCTGCGCTTCGACCTCCTCCACGTGGTCGGCCGCGACCGCCTGGTGCTCGCCGCCGAGGGTCAGCGTGAAGCCGCCATTCTCCTGCACGATGGGCACGATGGCCTTGCCTGTCATGTCGCCGCCGCAGATCAAAACGTCGGCTTCGTAGAACTTGGCGGCGTTCAGGAACTTTCTCCAGCACATCTCCGAGCCGTGCAGGTCCGTGGCGAAGAACACTTTCATAGGCCTACCTCTCCACCAGAACTTTCCGGATCTCCGACTCGAAGCCGGTGACGTGCCGGCGCATGCTGTCCTCGGCGAGAGCTCCGTCGCCGCCCAGGATCGCCTTGAGCAGCTCGACGTGCTCGTCCACCGCCTCGCGGAGGCGGATCTCGCGGTCTAGGACCAGGTACCAAAGCCTCAGGCTGAGGTTGAAGTACCGCTCCAGGGTGGACGCGAGAAACGCGTTGCGCGCGGCGGTGTAGACCTGGCGGTGGATCTGCTGGTCGAGGCGCATCAGCTCGTGCTGGTCCATGCGCGGCTCGTCCTGAAGGATCTCGAGGAGGCGCGCCATGGCGTCCTGGTCGGCGG
>DAIPXW010000262.1:0-4089 GCA_036783075.1 Candidatus Dormiibacterota bacterium
AGGCGCCGCACCCCAACTGCGCTTACCTCTGGACCGCTTACGTGAGCACGCCAAAAGTGCAGGCGGCGCAGGCGCTGTTCTTCGGTGAGACCCCGGTGAACACGAAGGCATGCGCCGAGATGGAAGCCCTGCAGACCGGTTCGTGCGCGCAGTACCACGCTGACGCCACCGGCACTTATTTCGACACCATCAAGTTCTGGAAGACACCGATCGCGCAGTGCGGAGACGGAAGCAACAACTGCGTCCCGTACGACCAGTGGGTTTCGGCCTGGACCACGATCAAGGGCTGACGCCCTCATGGCTCTAGCCGCTGGGCGGCCCCGCTCCAAAGGGGGCGGGGCCGCTCCCCTTCAGTCGCTGCTGTGGCGCCTGCCGTGGCTGCGCCCACTCCTCTTGCTGACCCCGCCGATGGCCTGGTTCGTCCTCATCTACCTCGCTTCGCTGGTGTTGCTCCTGGTCACCGCGTTCTGGTCGATCGACCCGTTCACGACCCAGATCGTCCAGGTCTGGAGCACCAACAACTTCCAGACGATCGCGACCGAACCCATCTACCGTTCGATCATCGGCCGCACCGTGCTGATGGCGGCGCTCGTCACCGTCACGGACGCGGTGCTCGCCTTCCCGTTCGCCTATTTCATGGCGCGCGTCGCGTCACGCCGGGTCCAGACGGTGCTCTTCGCGGCGGTCCTGCTGCCCCTGTGGGCCAGCTACCTCGCGCGCGTCTATGCGTGGATCCTCATCCTCAACCACAGCGGCCTTTTGAACTGGAGCCTCCAGTCGATCGGCCTGCCGCCCGCAAACATCGGGTACACGAACGTGGCGATGTGGGTCGTCTTCTCGTACATCTGGCTTCCCTTCATGATCATCCCGGTCTACGCAGCGCTCGAACGCGTGCCGGAGTCCTTGCTCGAAGCGGCGGCGGACCTCGGCGCCCGCCGCTGGCGGGCAGTGCGAGACGTCGTTCTGCCCCTCGTGCTGCCAGGCGTGGCGGCCGGGTCGATCTTCACCTTCTCTTTGACTCTGGGGGACTACATCACGCCGATCCTCGTGGGTGGCGCCGGCTCCAGCTTCATCGGCAACGTCGTTTACGAAAACGTTGGCATCGCGAACAACATCCCCTTCGCCGCGGCGCTCGCGACCGTGCCGGTCGTGATCATGGCCGTGTACCTCGTGATCGCCCAGCGCCTGGGAGCATTCGAGGCGATCTGATGGAAGGACGCTGGACGAGGCTCTTTCTCCAGGCGTGGGTGGTGCTGCTCCTGGTCTTCCTCTTCACGCCGATCCTCTTGATCTTCGCCTACGCATTCAACACGTCGAACATCGAGAGCTGGCCCATCCCCGGCCTCACGCTCAAGTGGTTCGGCTCAACGTGGAACGACCCTGACGTCCGCTCGTCGCTCCTGCTCTCGCTTCAGGCGGGATTGATCGCCACCGCCCTTGCCCTCGTGCTTGGTTCTTGTGCCGCGTTCGCCATCAACCGCCTGACGTTCTTCGGTCGCGAGGTGGTCAGCCTCATGTTCGTCCTGCCGCTCGCCCTGCCCGGGATCATCACCGGCATCGCCCTCAACTCGTTCTTCAGCTTCAATGGCGTCTCGCTCTCGCTGTGGACGATCGTCGTCGGCCACACCACGTTCTGCATCGTCATCGTCTACAACAACGTGCTCGCCCGCCTGCGCCGCTCGCAGGGCTCGCTGCTGGAGGCGGCCATGGACCTGGGCGCGAACGGGTTCCAGGTCTTTCGCGACATCACGCTCCCGCTCATCGCCACCGCGGTTGTCGCGGGAGGCATGCTCGCGTTCGCCCTGTCGTTCGACGAGGTGATCGTCACCACCTTCACCGCCGGCGCCCAGAACACGCTGCCGCTGTGGATCTTCGGCGCGATCCGCCTCGGCCAGAGGCTGCCCGAGGTGAACGTCGTGGTCTCGTTCGTGATCCTGGTCACCATCATCCCGGTGGTGATCGCCGCCCGCCTGACCGGCGGCGGCGGCGCGGCAAGAATGCAAACAGGGCGCTAGTGCTTCCCTCTCCCGCTACGCGGAAGCACCTAGCGTGGCGAGGTTAGCGCGTCCTGCTCGCGCCTGGCGCGGAGGGTTAGGGTGAGGGACGCCGGTGCTAGGCCTGCGACTCCATCTTCGCTTTGAGGTTCGCCATCGCGCCGTTGTAGTTCTTCTGCACCGTGCCCTTGAAGATCGAAAGCACGAGCGGGAAGTAGAACGGGCCCTTCGTCATGGTGACGCGGCGCTCCACGTGGGTCCCGCCGCCCGCCGGGGTGAGCACGAACTCGTGGTGAAAGATCGAGTTGGAGTCCTCCGCGTCAAAGGCGACGAGCTTGGGCGCCTCGAGCGCGGTGATCGTCACGACGGACGGGTTGGCCTTCCCGTTGAGCATGGCGTCGGCCTTGTAGCGCGAGCCGACCGCGGGTGCCCCGGGCTTTTCGGCCGTTGTCTTCATGTGGTCCGGCTCGCTTCCCCACTCGCCATGCCTCGAGACGTCCGCCACGTAATCGAACACTTTCGATTGCGGCGCTTTCAAATCGACTTCGTAGCTAGCTGAATACGCCATCGAAATCTCCTACTTGATGACGAGGTGGATGAGGCTCGACGCAGCCCACAACGCCAGCCCGACTCCGATCAGTCCGATCTTCTTGTACTTCCAGCCGATCGCGGCAAGAACGAACGCGACGAAGGCGAGAATCAGGATGATCGTGCTCAAGGACAGGCTTGAGAGGCGGTTGACAAGTAAAGACAGCACCCAGAGAGCCAGCCCGATGGCGACCAGGTCCGTCTTCTTGAATCCCCAACCGACGGCGACCAGAACGAAGACGATCAACGCGATGATCTGGAGCAGATCTGTCAGGTTCATTCGCGGATTATGGACCAGGCCTCACGCATCATCAATCGTGGCCGCCGGACGGTCGCCGAGCGCACCGTGCGGCATCAGCCAGGTGAAGATCTCGAGCGCCAGCCGGCCCGCGAGGACCGACGGATCGTTCTCTGCCAGCCGCCGTGTCTCGTCGAGCGAGGTCCGGAAAACCGAGATTCCGCGAAGAGTCTCGTCCGGCTGGCCTGTGAAGGGCCCGTTGACGAGTACGTGACCGGCCTGTCGCAGCTCGGCCCAGAAAGCGAGGTGACGCTGCTGCAGGGCGTCCAGCTCCGCCTCGGGCAACTTCGGCGCGTCCGCCGGACGGCGCAGAAACACCACGGTGTAGGCGTCGAGCTTCACCTCGTCAGACTATCGCCATGATCGACAGCCCGGCAGGCCTCAATCTCACCGGCCACGCGCTCACCCCCGGGGCTCAGCGCAGCTGGTGGCTGCGCGAGGCATTGGCGCGAGAGCCGGGCGCGGCAGCCCCGCCGCTGGACGAAGACGTCAACGCCGACGTCGCCATCATCGGGGGTGGCTTCACGGGCCTGTGGACGGCTTACTTCCTCACCAGGATCGATCCCAGCCTCGGGGTCGTCGTCCTGGAGCAGGACATCTGCGGCGGCGGTCCGAGCGGGCGTAACGGCGGCTTCGCGAGCGGCTGGTGGGACGAGCTCGACGGCCTCGTCACGCTCTACGGCGAGGACGCAGCGGTAAAGGCGTGCCGAGCGATCTCGGACAGCATCGACTCCATCGGCCGGTTCTGCGAGCAGCACTCGATCGACGCCTGGTACCGGCGTGCCGGGTACATGTACGCGGAGACCGCGGCAGCTCACCGGCACGTCCGCGATGAGATGGTCGACCTGGCGCGCAAAGTGGGCGCGCCCGACGAGCTATGCGCGCTGAGCCCGGAAGAGGTCAAGGCCCGCTGCTCATCGCCCGCGTTCCGGGCCGGGGCTTTCATGCGGGATGGAGCGTCGGTCCAACCGGCCTTCCTTGCCCGCGGCATTCGCCGCGTCGCCCTCGAGAGCGGTGTCAGGATCCACGAAAGCTCGCCCGTCACGCGCCTCGAGCCGGGCTCCACCGCGCGCCTGGTCACGGCTGGCGGCTCGGTGCGTGCCAAGCACGTCGTGCTCGCGCTGAACGCCTGGGCGACCTCGTGGCCGCAGCTGCAGCGCCGCCTGGTCGCGTGGAGCTCTTACATCGTTCTCACCGCGCCTGCCCCCG
>DAIPXW010000263.1:0-4054 GCA_036783075.1 Candidatus Dormiibacterota bacterium
CGCGCCCTTGACGACGTACTGGAACTCGTCTTTGCGCTCGTGGTACTGCAGGGAAAGGGCCTCACCCCGGTTCACGTGCAGGACCTTTCCCGCGTACCGGTCCGTGAGGGCCCACCGCAGCTCGTAACCCCAGGGTTTTTCGACTCTCGACGCTTCAACGCGCCCGAACTCAGGCGTGGGCACCAGTCGCCTTCAGTCCGACGATGTCCTCCAGCGCGGTCAGACGCGCCTCGACGGCCGCGCTGTCCGGCGCCTCGGAGTAGATCCTTATCAGCGGCTCGGTGCCGCTGGCCCGCAACAGCACCCAGCTGCCGTCGGCCAGGTAGAACTTGAACCCGTCATCCGCCCGGACGCGCTGGACCGGGACGCCCGCGACCTCCTGTGGCTCGTTCTTCTCCAGCGTTTCCAGGATCCGCTTGCGGTCGGCTTCGTAGGTCTCGCGTACGAGATGGATGTCGTGCCGGGCGTAGGCGTGGGGCCCGACGCGCTGCTCGAGGTCCGCCAGGATCAGCGACAGGGGCTTGCCGGCCTTGACGATCATGTCCGCGAAGAGCAGCCCGACGAGGATCCCGTCGCGCTCCGGGATGTGCCCGCGGACCCCGAACCCGCCGGACTCCTCGCCACCCAACACCGCGTCGGTCTCCATCATCTTGGGAGCGACGTTCTTGAACCCGACCGGCACCTCGAACACCCGGCTTCCAAAATCCGCCGCGAGCTTGTCGACCATCGCGGTCATGTTCACCGTCTTGATCACGGGCCCGCGCATCCCCCGGACCTCGAAGAGATAGAGCATCAACAGCGCGAACACCTGGAGCTGGTTGATAAAGGTCCCCGTCTCGTCGATGATCCCAACGCGGTCGGCGTCGCCATCGGTGCAGATGCACAGGTCCTGGCCGCCGACTGTCATGACCGCGATCGCGGAGTCGATGTTGGGTCGGATGGGCTCGGGGCTTATGCCTCCGAAAAGCGGGTTCCGCTGGTTGTGGAGCTCGGTCACCATGGTGCGCCCGCCGCCGATCAGCTCGGTGATGTATCCGTAGCCCGAGCCGTACATGCACTCGTGCACGATCCGCAGCCCTGCCTCCTTGATCGCGTCCACGTCGACCATTCGAGCGACCTGTGCGTAGTAGGGCTGGCGAGGGTCGTACGTCGAGACGAGCTCGCGGGCCGCCCGGTGGTCGATCCGCGGCGTCTCGGTCAGGGCGTTGATGCGGCGCTCGAGATCCTCGATCACCTCGGTGGGCGCGGAGCTGCCGGTCTCCGGCTTGTACTTGATTCCGTTGAACTGATACGGGTTGTGGCTCGCGGTGATCACCGCCGCGCCGGTCGCTTTGCGATCGATTACCGTCCACGAGGCCACCTGGGTCGGTGACGGCCGATCGAAGATCAAAGTCCGGACCCCGTTGGTCGCGAAGATCTCGGCGACCGCGCGCGCGAAGTCTTCCGAGGCGAAGCGGCAGTCGTAGCCGACGATCGCGAGCGGATCGTTCGACTGGGAGCGCATGTGTTCGGCCGTGCCCTGGGCCACGCGGCGGACGTTTTCGTACGTGAAGTCGTCCGCGATGATCCCTCGCCAGCCGTCCGTTCCGAACTTGATTGGTGCCTGCGTCATGCAACCAAGGTTAACCAGTCGGGGTCGCTGCGAAATCGAGGTTTCGTGGGGTGACTACAGGTAGCGGGTCTTACGGGCCCGCCTCAGCGCCTCGACAACCTTCCTGACGTCCTGAGCCCGGGACCGTGGGCAGACCAACAGGGCGTCCTCGGTGTCGATGATGATCATGTCTTCGAGGCCGATCGCGGCGACGAGCCGCCTGTCACCTAGGACCAGGCTGCCTCGGGTGTCGATCAGGACAGCCTCGCCCTCGACCGAGTTGCCCCGGTCGTCCGCCCTGACGCGATCGCCCAGCTCCGACCAGTTTCCGATGTCCGCCCAATCGAAATCTGCCGGCACGAGCACCAACCGGTCTGTCTTCTCCATCACGCTGCGGTCGACCACCTCGACGGGCAGCCGCGCGTAAAGCCGCGCCGCCTCCGCCTCATCGCCCGCGGCGCGGGCGGCCATGACTTTGCGCAGCCCCGCGACGTGCCGCGGCGCATGGCGGCGCAGCTCCTCGAGGAACACCTCTGTACGCCAGCTGAACCAGGCCAGGTTCCAGTAATAGCCGCCCGACCGCACGTACCGCTTTGCGCCGGCAAGGTTCGGCTTCTCGATGAACCGCCTGACGCGCTTGATCCCGTGACTGGCCCGCCCTGGAGCGTGGATGTACCCGAGGCCGGTGGACGGAAACGTCGGCTTGAGGCCGACCGTGACCAGCGCGTCCGTCGTCGCCGCCGCGCGAACGGCCGCGCGCACAGCTTTCCGCACCCTGGCGCTCCCGTGCACCACGTGGTCTGCGGGCAGCGCCAGCATCACCGTGTCGGGGTCGCGATCGTTGAGCGTCATCGCCGCGAGGCCGTATGCGTTGGTCGTCCCGCGCGCCGACGGCTCGAAGATCATGTGCGCGGCGTCCACCTCGGGAAGCACGGCCTCGATGATCGCTCCCTGCCGCACTTCGGTCAGCACGTACACCTCGTCGGCCAGAGACTTCGCGCGATCGTACGTCTCTCTCAGGAGAGGGCGACCGTGGTCGCCCAGGGGAAGGACGTGCTTTGGCGTCGAGGCGCGGGAGCGCGGCCACAGGCGCGTGCCCGCCCCACCGGCGGGAATCACCGCGACCGTGCGCGTCAAGCGCGTTGCGCCGCGAGCTCGCCGGCGAGCTCTTTGGCCCGCTCCGTGGACTCCCATGGCGCGTCGATGTCGGTGCGCCCGAAATGTCCGTACACGGCGACCTGGCGAAACAGTGGACGCCGGAGATTGAGCTCTTTGATGATGCCCAGCGGGCTCAGGTCGAAGAGCTTGCTCACCGCGGTCGAGATCGCTGCGTCCGGCACCTTGCCCGTGCCGAAGGTGTCGACGCGGATCGCGACCGGCTTGACCACGCCGATCGCGTACGAGATCTGCAGCTCGCACTTCGAGGCCAGCCCGGCGGCGACGATGTTCTTCGCCACGTGGCGGGCGCCGTACGCTCCGGCGCGGTCGACTTTCGTCGGGTCCTTGCCGGAGAAGCAGCCGCCGCCATGGCGCGCGTACCCGCCGTACGTGTCGACCATGATCTTCCGCCCGGTCAACCCTGCGTCAGCCACCGGACCGCCGACCACGAAGCGACCCGTGGGGTTGATGTGGGACCGGATCCCGCTCCCGCGCAGCTCCGGCGGGATGACCGCCTCGATCACGTGCTGGGTGATGTCCGCGCGAAGCTGGTCCGTTCCTACCTCGTCGTGGTGCTGCGCGGACAGAACGACGTTGTCCACCCCGGCCGGCTTGCCGTCGTCGTCGTAGCGGACGGTGACCTGCACCTTGCCGTCCGGGCGTAGATAGCTGAGGGTCTTGTTGCGGCGCACCTCCGCCAGCCTGCGAGCGAGCCGGTGCGCGAGCATGATCGGAAGCGGCATGAGCTCGGGCGTCTCATCGCAGGCGAAGCCGAACATCATTCCCGAGTCCCCGGCGCCTCCGACGTCAACGCCCTGAGCGATGTCAGGCGACTGCTCGTCGATGCTGGTCACCACGCCGCACGTCTCGGCGTCGAAGCCGTACTTGGCCCGGGTGTAGCCCACCTCGCGCACCGTCTGCCGGATGATCCGGGGGATGTCGACGTAACAGTCGGTGGTGATCTCTCCGACCACGATCACAAGGCCGGTGGTGACTATCGCCTCGCATGCGACTCGTGCCAACGGGTCCTTGGCGAGGATCGCGTCCAGGATGGCGTCCGAGATCTGGTCGGCGAGTTTGTCGGGGTGACCCTCGGTCACTGACTCGGAAGTGAACAGAGTCGACATGGCGGTCCTCCATTGAATCTCCCACGCCGGCAAGGACACCGCGGAGGTGTCCCCAGGCGCCAGGTTCATACCTCTGGGACGCGCGAATCCTACCTCACCTGAGATCGAGGTAATGGATTCCCGAATGCCGGAAGAGTTTGGGTCCGCGCTCCGACATCAGCGCCGCTGTCGCGGCGCG